>NZ_BAAFGR010000065.1:0-40003 GCF_041154655.1 Nocardia sp. JMUB6875 | reverse complement strand
GCATGAGTGCCCGCTGCCAGGGAGAACAAAGAGATTGTCAGCCGTGGAGTCTCATGCAAGATTGGCCGCATGACGGATCGGCAGTTGGTTTCCTCGGGCGCGGAATGGGAGCCCATCGTGGGCTATTCGCGGGCGGTGCGCGTCGGGCAGTGGGTGTCGGTGGCGGGGACCACCGCCGCGGCTCCCGAGGGCGGGGCGGTCGGCGGCGACGATATCGGCGCGCAGACCCGGGAAGCCTTGCGCCGCATAGCCGCAGCGCTCGCCGAGGTCGGCGCGAGCGTCGAGCACGTCGTCCGCACCCGGATCTTCGTCACCGACATCAGCCGTTGGGAAGAGGTCGGCAAAGCACACGGCGAGGTATTCGCCGAAATCCGCCCGGCCGCCAGCATGCTCGAGGTCAGTGCGCTCATCGATCCCGCCCTGATGGTCGAGATCGAAGCCGACGCGGTCATTCCTTAGCGGCCACAGCGCTTAGTCGGCAGCGGTTTTCGGATCGGTGCGGGTCCACGGGCCGCCCACGGTTTCGCGGGTCGCGTAAGCACCCGGTTCGAGGTTCATGACATCCATGAGGGTGGGGTCTTCGTCGATCGCGTGGTGCAGGTGGCCGATGTGGCCTTCGCTGCCCGCGTCGGTGGGCCCGATCAGCTGCCAGAGATCGTCGTCGGCGTCGTTACTGACATACAGGATCGGTTCGCGCTGCTCGAATACTTCGGGGGTCTGGATGCAGCGGGTGCCCAGCAGCCAGTGGCGCATCCATCGGGCGCGCGGGTCGCGCTGCATCACGTTGTCGATCACCCACCAGATGAACGGCAGATCCTCGTGCGCGCGGGCCTGGTCGCGGGTGAGGTCCGGGCCGCCCTGGGGCACTTGCTCGAACGGCTCGTCCACGAGCCCGAAGGCGTGACTGTCCTCGTGGTTGAAGACGACCGCGTGGAAGGTCCCGCCACCCGGGTTGCCGACTCCGATGCCGACACTGAAGCGTCCGGCGTGCGGGTCGGCGCCCGTCGTCCAGCCGAAGGCATAGGAGGCGAGCTCGCCTCCGGGGCCGATGAATTCGCCGAAGGCACGCCGGTCCATACCGGTCACGTCGGCGGTCGGCGCCTCGATCAGCCGACCCGGGATTACTTGCACGTTCACCGGGCGACCCTAACCCGGGTTACCGACACGCTCTATGCCTGCGGGCGACGCGACTTCAGAGGGCTTGGGCGCGGAGGTCTTCGATGGTGTGGCGGAGGTGCTCGAGGAGTTTGTCGGGGTCGTCGAAGTCGGCGGGGTTGATGGGGTGGCCGAAGTGGATCGTTACCGGGTGGCGGCGGTTGAAGGCGGGGCCGTCGCCGCGCGTGCGGCGGGTGGGGAGGACGCCGTCGGTGCCGGTGGTGGCTACCGGGATGATCGGAACGCCGGTCGCCAGAGCGAGTTTCGCGACGCCGGGCTTGTAGGGTTCGTCTTCGCCGGGTGCGACCAGGCGGCCCTCGGGGTAGATGATGAGCACGCCGTTGTGGCGCAGGATTTGCTCGGCCTGGGCGGTGGCGGCGCGGCCGGATTCGTTGTCGCGGCGGACGACCGGGATTTGCCCGAGGCGGCGGACCAGCCAGCCGACGACGGGCCAGGACCAGAGTTCGGCCATGGCGATGGCAATGGCGCGGCGGCGCAGGGCGCCCCAGAGGAAGACCGCGTCCAGCATGGAGATGTGGTTGCTCGCCACGATGACCGGGCCGGCGGCGGGTACGCGGTCGCGGCCGATAACCGTCACGTTCACGATATTGGACCAGGCCAGTGTGCGCAGAACGCGGCGCACCAGCTGCGTGGTGACCCAGGCGCGCTTGCCCAGCCCCTTCGGGCGGCGTGGCTCGTTGTTCATCGCTCTCCCATTTCGACCGTCGGGCAACGGGTTTCATCCTGGTCTCCGAACGGCGACGGCACCACCGCAGAACTACTCGAGAGCCGAATGACCGTGATTGAATAGCCGTTAGCTATAACGACATTTCGGGCGTAGCCTGGGAGTTGCCGCAATTGCGGCAACCCGGAGAATCACATCTGTAAAAGGCTCGTGTGCTGCCATGGCCGGACGCTGGTGGCGTAATGCCGTTCTGCAACAACTATCTCGATCGCCGGCGAGTGCGGCGGTGATCTTCCTCGCCCTCGAGGACGGCGACGAGGTCATCACATTTCCCCGACTCAACTGGGGTGTGGTCGCGGTCGCCGCGGCGGCGGTGCTCGCGGCGGCCGTCGGACTGCTGATCCTGGTGAGCTCGGCGAACTTCGACGAGCCCGCTCCCCCGCCGACGTCCCCGGTGTCGTGCGCGCCGTTCTGCCCGTCGCCGACCTGACCGCTAACCCCGGGCCGGGAAGGTGAGGGTGAAGCGGGTCCCGCCCGAGGTGGATTCGACTACGGGAGCGGCATTGTGGAGCGCCGCGACCTGAGACACGATGGCCAGCCCGAGGCCGTGCCCCGGCGTCGATCGCGCCGACGGGGAGCGGTAGAAGCGGTCGAAGATGTGCGGCAGATCCTTGGGCGGAATGCCGGGCCCCTGATCACTGATCGATAGCTCGCCATCGATGACGGTGACGGCGACCGTGCCGCCGGGCGGACTGAATTTCGCGGCATTGTCGAGCAGATTGGTGATCGCCCGCGACAGCCGCGCGGGTGCGCCCTGAACGGTCACCGGATGCAGGTCGGCGTCGAAGTTGATTGCGGGCCAGTGCCTTCGGGCGGTGGTGAGGCAGTCGGCGGTGAGCAGGTCCAGGCGCAGGTCCTCGAGGGTCTCGGGTGCGGCGTCCGGATCGTCGGCGCGGGCCAGGTCGATGAGATCGGTGGCCAGGCCCGACAGTTCCTCCGATTGGACGCGTAGGGCGGAGACCGTCTCGTCGAGATCGGCGGGCGACATCCGGCCCGCACGCCGGAGCATGTCGATATTGGTGCGCAGGGCCGTCAGCGGGGTGCGCAGTTCGTGCGAGGCGTCGGCGATCAATCGCTGTTGGGCGGCGCGGGATTCGCGTTCGGCGGTGAGGGCGGCGTCGAGTTCGTCGAGCATGGTGTTGACGCTGACGGCCAGGCGGGACAGCTCGTCGGAGCCGTCGACCTCGATATGATGCTTGGGATCCCTTGTGCGCGCGACCTTTTCGGCGGCCTCGGTGAGGGCCGCGACGGGTGCGAGGGCGCGGCGGGCCAGCACGGTGCCGATCAGGGCGGCCAGCAGGAGTCCGGCGGCCGCGGCCGCGAGCAGGGCGATCCCCACCCGGCGCTGGCTGGTGTCGACGGTGTCGGAGCGTTGCGCGACCTGGACGGCGCTGCCGGGGACCAGCTGGGTGGTGTACATCCGCATGGGGTAGCCGTCGAGGGTGAAGTCGGTGTAGAACGCGGAGGCCGATCCGGCTGCGACGGAACGGGTTTCGGTGTCGACCGGCAGGGATAGCTCGGGGTCGCGGTCGGAGACTATACGGCCGTCGGTCGCCACCACCTGGACGCAGCTGGGCGCGGCCAGATACTGGCACTGTCCGGACATCGCCGCGACGGACGGCTCGGTCGGGAACTGCCGGGCGGTGCGGGTGGCCTGTCGGCGCAGGTTCAGATCGAGGGTGCTGTTCAGCTCGTGCCCGACCACGACATAGGCGGCCGCCGCCATTCCGGCGAGCGCCAAAGCCATTGCCAGCACGAAGAATACGGCGATCCGGCCGCGCAGTCCGAGCCGCTTCACGAGGACCCCAGTCGGTAGCCGACACCGCGCACGGTATGGATCAGCGGGGCTTCGCCGTCCGCCTCGAGCTTGCGCCGCAGATAGCGGATGTACACCTCCAGCGCGTTCGACGAGTTGTGCCCCCACACCCGGTCGATCAGTGTTTCCCGGGGCAGCGCCTGCCCGGCATTGCGCAGCAGCACCTCGAGCAAGGCGAATTCGGTTCGGCTGAGCTCGATTTCGCGGTCCCCGCGCCGCACCGTGTGCGCGGCGGTGTCGAGCACCAGATCCCCCGTCGAGAGCACCGCCCCGTCCTCGGGATAGGTGCGCCGCACCAATGCCCGCACCCGCGCCAGCAACTCGTCCAGATCGAACGGCTTCACCAGATAGTCGTCCGCGCCCGCGTCGAGCCCCTCGATCCGGTCGGCCACCGCGTCGCGCGCGGTGAGCATGAGGATCGGTGTGCGATCCCCGCGCCCGCGCAGCGTGCGGCAGGTGGTCAGACCATCCATGAACGGCATGAGCACATCCAGCACCACCACCTCCGGCTGCCACTGGGCAACCTCGGTCAGGGCGGTCGCGCCATCGCCGACACCCCGGGCCTCGTAGCCCTCCATACCGAGGGCGCGCACCAGCGCGTCCCGCACCGAGGCTTCGTCGTCGACCACCAATATCCGCACCCCACGGATCATACGCACGACCACCACCTGCGCTTTCTCATCCGACTCTCATCTCGGTCCGTGAATGTGGCCCCCATGAGACTTCGGATACCGCCTCGCACCCCGGCCGTGCTGGCCATTCTCGGGGTGGCCGCCGCCGGACTCACGGCCTGCGGCAAGGACGCGTCGACGCCCGCGCCCCACCTCGAGGGCAATTATGTGGTTATCCCGATGGGCGACGGCACGGCCCAGGTGAACACCACGAACCTGGGCATCACCGCGAACTCCGCGGGCAAGAGCTATGAGCTGTCCGCACCGGCCACCGACGCCCTGGGCAAGACCGGTCCGGTGCACCTCGCCGGTTCGACCGCGACCTGGGCCTACCCGGATCGGGCGCTGACGGTCTCGGCCACCGCCGAGGACGGCCGCCTGCGCGTCACCGTGCACAGCGATCGCGACGGCTCGCTGCAATGGCCGATCACCGGCAAGGACAACGCGGCCACCGCCCTGCAGCTCCCGCGCGGGGAAGGGCTCTCGCTCCCGGTGCGCGACCCGTTCTGGAACGGCCCCGACACCGGCCTGATCGGCGACCCGGTACCGCTGACCTCCGGATTGACCATGCCGTTCTGGGGCTACAGCGTCGGCGATCGCGGCGTGAGCTACATCGTGCCCACCGATATCGGCAGCAGCGTCACCGTGAAATCGGAGAGCGGCAAGCTGATCGCCGGTGGGAGCCACGATTTCGCCAAGGGCGCGGGCACCGACGACTACACCGTGGACATCGCGCTCACCGACGCGTCCCCGGTCGCCGCCGCCAAGGACTACCGCGCCTGGCTGATCGGGCACGGCGAATTCCGTTCGCTGCGCGACAAGATCGAGCAGAATCCCGAGATCGGCAAGCTGCTCGGCGCCTTCCACGCCTACCTGTGGGGCGACGCGCGCTCTCCCGAGGCCATCCGGAAGATGAAGGAACTCGGGCTGTCCAAGATGTGGCTCGGCTACGACTCGGGCAACGATCCCCTCTCGAAGGCGGCCGTCACGGCGGCGAAGGACGCGGGATACCTTGCCGGACCGTACGATTCGTGGGCCAATGCCCAGGATCCCGCCACCGCCGACAATCCGTCCTCCCGCTGGCCGGGCGCGGTGTGGCCCGACGGCTGCGTCCACGACGCGAACGGCGCCCCGGAGAGCGGCTTCCACGGTCGCGGCTGCTACCTGAGTTCCGAAGCGCTGAAACAGGATCCGAAGCTGTACGAGGACCGCTACGCGGCGATGACCGCCAACGGCGCGAACAGCTACTTCCTCGATGTCGACGCCGCGGGCGAGTTCTTCGACGACCACACCCCCGCGCACCCCATGACCCAGCGGCAGGACCGCGACAACCGACTGTCCCGCATGCGCTGGCTTGCTGACGACCGCAAGACCGTCCTCGGTTCGGAGGCGGCCGGGGCCTGGGCCGCGCCGGTGCTGGCGTTCGATCACGGTGCGCAGAACCCGATCTCGGACGGGCTGTGGAAGCTGCAGCGCGATCGGCAGGTGTGGGGCGCGTGGTATCCCGACACCGCCCCGAAGGTGTTCTTCAAGCCCGTCGATCTGCCCGCCGATCTGGCGACGGCCATGTTCGATCCGGTGTACCGGGTGCCGTTGTACGAGACCGTGCTGCACGACTCGCTGGTGAATGTGGATCGGTGGGAGCTGTCGTATTACAAACTGCCGCAACAGGAGACGATGCGCGCCTTGACGGCCGTCTTGAACAACACACCGCTCAACTTCGTGCTGGACGGCCCCACCCTGGCCGAGCACGGGCCCGAAATGGCGCGGCTGCAACAGTTCTTCGCGCCCTTGCACGAGCGGGCGGGCACGCAACCGATGACCGACTTCCGCTGGCTGACCGACGATCATCTGGTGCAGCGCAGTGTCTTCGGCGACGGGGATCTCACCGTCACCGCCAATTTCGGCACCAAGGACTACAACGGACTGCCCGACGGCTGCGTCGACGCGCAGCTGAAGGGTGAACCCGGTCCCCGGCGACTGTGCCCCGCGCGATGAAGCACGCGACCACCCTCGTATTCGTCGCCGCCGCAGCACTTCTCGCGGTGCTGCTGGCGGTGCACGATCGGGTGCCGGATGTGCTGGGGGTCGGCGTCGCCCTCGACACCGCCGCGCCCTGGCTGGTGCTGCTGGTCCCGGTGCTGGCCGTGCTGGCGGTGCTGTGCCGCTGCCCGGCGGGCGCCGTGGCCTGTATCGCCCCGCTCCTGGTGTGGGCCTACAACTTCGGCTCGTGGTGGGCGCCGACCGCCACGGCCGTCGTCCCGTCCGACGGCACCGTGAGGGTCGTGTCCCAGAACTTCTTCGCGGACAATCCGTCCCCCGAGGCCACCGCGCGCGCCCTCGCCGCCACCGGCGCGGACCTCATCGCCGTTCAGGAGCTCAGCGGCGCCGATCGACCGTCCGTCCAGCGAATCCTGGACGCGGACTACCCGTATCGCGAGGAGCGCGGCACGGTGGCCCTGTGGAGCCGCTACCCGACCTCCGGCACCAGCACCGCCGACGTCGGCGTCGGCTGGCGGCGCGGGCTGCGCACCCACGTGGATACGCCGTACGGCGAGATGGTGGTGTACGTGGTCCATCTCCCGTCGGTCCGCCCGGCCGACACCGCGACTCGCAATGACGGTCTGCGCATCCTGTCGCGCCAGCTGTCGGCCGACAAAGCGCCACATATCGTGGTGGCCGGGGACTTCAATACCGCGACCACCGACCGGCACTGGGACTCCTTCGCCCCCGGTTACACCGACACCCAGTCACGCCCGGGCTCGGGGCCCGGCTTCACCTGGCCCGCCGCCTTTCCCGTGGCGCGTCTCGACCACATCCTGCTGCGCGGCCTCGCGCCCGCCGCATCCTCGGTACTCCGCCTCCCCGGCCCGGATCACCGCGCGCCGACCGCCACCGTCGCCTTCCCGAGGCGCTGAGCCGGGCGCATACTCCGGTTGTAGCGTGTGAAACAACCGCTGACGGCGAGCTGAGGACAGGGTGGTTGAGATGGCTCGGTGCGACTTGGTGATTCGCGGTGGGACGGTCTTCGACGGGACCGGGAAACCCGGCGTGCGAGCCGATATCGGCGTCAGCGACGGCAAGGTCGTGGCCATCGAGGGCGAGTTGCCCGACGGGGCGCGGACCGTCGACGCGACCGGCAAGTGGGTCATGCCCGGCATGCTCGATGTGCACACCCATTACGACGCCGAGGTGCTGGGCAATCCCGGCCTGGGCGAATCGGTCCGGCACGGCGTGACCTCGGTGGTGCTCGGGAACTGCTCGCTGTAGACCGTGTACTCCGAGGCCGAGGACTGCGCCGACCTGTTCGCCCGGGTGGAGGCGCTGCCGTGGGACACGGTGCACGCGGCCGTCAAGGAGCACAAGGATTGGGATGGGCCGCACGCGTACGCGAAGGCCATCGCCGATCGCCCGCTGGGCGCGAATGTCGCCGCGTTCCTGGGGCATTCGGACATGCGGGTGACGGTCATGGGGCTGGCCCGGGCCGTGGACGCCGCGGCCCGCCCCACTGCCGCCGAGCTGAAGCGCATGTGCGGGATGCTCGAGGACGCGCTGGATGCCGGATTCCTGGGCCTGTCCACCATCCGCAGTTCGTTCTCCAAGCTGGAGGGCGTGCGTTTCCCGACCCGGCAGCTGCCGTCCACGTACGCCACATGGCGGGAGTATCGCGCGCTGAATGCGATTCTGCGCCAACGCGGCCGGGTGCATCAGAGCACGCCGAATCTGACCGCCCGATCCGAGATCGCCCGGTACTTCGCGGAGAGTGCGGGACGAATCCGCAAGCCGCTCAAGACGACTCTCATCGCCGGGATGGACGTCAAGGCGGATCGCACCACCGCGCGGGCCGCGACCGCGGCGGCCTGGGTCGCGAATACCGTTGGCGGGGCGCAGTTCCGGTGGCAGCATTTGCCGGTGCCGTTCGAGGTGTACGCCGACGGTGTCGATCTGGTGGTGTTCGAGGAATTCGGGTCCGGCGTGGCCGCGCTCAATATCCGCGATGTCATGAAACGCGGTGAGCTGCTGGCCGACGAGGGCTATCGCAGGCAGTTCCGCAAGGATCTGTCCAAGAAGTTCGGCCCGCGCGTGTGGAACCGGGACCTCTACGACGCGGTGATCGTGTCCTGTCCGGAGGCCGAGGTCGTCGGGAAGTCGTTCGGCGCGGTGGCGGATGAACGCGGCATCGATCCGGCTGACGCGCTGCTGGATTTGGCCGTCGCGCACGGCGCGAAACTGCGCTGGCGCACCGTCATCGCAAATGACCGCGAGGAGGTCCTGGACCAGCTCCAGCGCTCACCGATGATGCAGGTGGGTTTCGCCGATTCCGGTGCGCACCTGCGGAATATGGCCTTCTACAACTTTGGCCTACGCCTGCTCGAACGCGCCCACAAGCGCGGGTTCCTTCCCATAGAGGCCGCCATTCACCGGGTCACCGGAGAGCTGGCCGACTGGTACGGCCTCGACGCGGGCCGCCTGGATGTGGGTGCCCGCGCCGATATCGCCGTCATCGATCCCGCCGGTTTCGACGGTTCCAGCAGCGAGTACGCCGAGGCCCCGTTCCCCGGCGTGCCGGGCCTGAACCGCATGGTCAATCGAAACGACCGGGCGGTGGCCGCCACCGTGGTAGGCGGCCACCCGGTCTACGAATACGGTGATTTCACACCGGGATTCGGCACCACCCTGCACGCGGGCACCTTCCTGACCGCGCGTGCCTGACGGTCAGACCAATTCCGGCTCCCGGGCTCGCATACCGCGGGCCCGGTATTCCTGTGGCGGACAACCGTTCCAGCGCCGGAAGGCCCGGATGAAGGAGGCGGCCTCGGCGTATCCCAGCCGAGCCGCCACCTGCTCGGTGGTCATGTGGGTGTGGTCGAGCATCTCCTCCGAGAGCGCCTGCCGCACCTCGTCGAGCAGCGCCCGGAACGAGGTGCCCTCCTCGTGCAGCCGCCGCGAGAGCGTGCGCGGACTTACGAACAGTTCGGCCGCCACCGCCGACTGATCGGGAATCTCCCCCGGATTGCGCACCAGCAGATCCCGCACCGCACCCGAAACGCCCGTACGAGCGTGCCTGCGCGCCAACAGATCCCGGCACATCTGCTCACAGGTGCTACGCGCCCATTCGTTCGCCTGCGGCAATGGCACATCCAGGTAGGCGGCGTCGAAGACGAGTTCATTGCCGCCCGCGCCGAAGCTCGGCTCGAGCCCGAACACCGCCCGATAGCGTGCAGTATCGGCCGGACCCCGGTGCCGGAAACTCAAGCGCCGCACCGGAACCCCCATCGAGAAGAGCTCCCGCCCGATCATCTGAATCCCGGTCATGACCCGCTCGGTCAGAAAGGCCCGCACATCCTCGGGCACTTCATGATCATCGAATCGAAGCCGGGCCTCCCCCGAGGCCTCCTCGAAACTCAACTGCCCGAACGCGAATGCCAGCTCCACGTAACGCAGCGCGATATCCACGGCGTCCCGCAGCGTCCGGCTGGCCAGCAGCGCAAGCCCCCACGGCCCATACAACGAGATGTGATACCGGCTCCCCGCCTCCACGCCCAGCCCCGCCTCGTCCCCGAAGCGCGCGAGCAGATTCCGCACCACCGTGATTTCCTGCCGGGCGGTGACTTCGGCGTTGGAGTCGATCACCGCCGGCGGTGACAGTCCGGCCCCCGCCAGACAGTCGCCCACCGGCATCCCCCGTTCCTCCGCGAGCTGCGTCAATATGTGCACGCTGGAGGTATTCCTGACTAAGTCCCAGTCGAACATGTACGCGGTCCTCTTCGACTACTCCCGACAAATTTCTGTTCCCCATCGGGTTGGCGCAACATATCAACGCAAACCGTCCGGTGTGGCGCAACCGACAGATTTGGGTGTATCGCATGGTCACGGACAACAATCCCCCGGCACACTTTCCGACCTCACCGCGATTCGTCACGTAACAGCCGCGCCCCCTGTGCGATTCATCCACATCCGCTCCGGACGCCGACCAGCAATCGAGGTCACCCCATCATGAGCTCAACCGCCATCCTGCTAGTTCCCGCATTGGCGGTACCCACGTTCGGTCTCGGCATCTGGCTGGGCGTCCGCTCGGTTACCGGCGAATCCAACGCGGAACGCCGCCACACCCGCTGCACCCCCGTGCTCCGTTCCTGGCCCGAATTGCCGTCCGTCCGACGGCCCGCCGCCTGGCCGCACCCCCGCCGCACCCGATAACGTCGCTGCCATGAGCAGCAATACGACTCGCACCGTCCTCGTCACCGGCGCGTCCTCCGGCATCGGCAAGGCCACCGCGGCCGCCTTCGCCGCGCTCGGGCACAAGGTGATCGGAACGAGCCGGAACCCGGACAAGCTGGCCGAGGCCGATCGGGTACCGGGGGTCGACTACCGGGCGCTGGATCTGACCGACAACGCGTCGATCGAGCGCTTCGTGGCCGAGCTCGGGGCGGTGGACGTGCTGATCAACAACGCCGGAGAGAGCCAGGCCGGACCTTTGGCCGAGCTGCCCCGCGAAGCGCTCGAAAGGCTGTTCCAGCTCAATGTCTTCGGGGCGATCGCACTGACCCAGGCGGTACTGCCGGGGATGCGGGAGCGGGGGTACGGCCGGATCGTCATGGTCGGGTCCATGCTGGGCAGCTTCCCCATGGCCTACCGGTCGTCCTACGTCGCGACCAAGGCCGCGATTCGCGGGTTCGCGACGGCGGCGCGGTTCGAGGAGTCGCCGTTCGGGGTGTGGATCACCACTGTCGAACCGGGACAGATCAATACGGGGCTGAGTGAGCGGCGGGCGAAGTATCTGGAGGAAGGGTCGCCGCACACTGCCGAGTTCACCAAGTTCATGGGGGTGCTCGACGCCAAGATGAGCAAAGGCATCCAGCCTGGGAAGGTGGCTGAAACCATTGTGGGAGCGGTCAATTCGGATCGGCCCAAGCCGCTGTATGCGGTAGGCAGCAATGCGCCGTTGATGTTCCTGGTGCGCCGGATACTGCCACGAACGGTCATGGAGAAGCTCATCGCATCCGCTCATGGGCTGAAAAGATAAGAGCCAAAAGATAAAAGAACAAAAGACAAAGACGCCTGGAAGAAGAGAAGAAAGAACAAAAGAAAAAGAACGAAGAGCCCTCGAGGTTCTTGGTCTCGAGAAGGTGATCCGTGCAGTCCGTGGGCCGGGATCGGCGGGGGGCGGCTCCCAACCCGGCGTCAGCCCCAGTGCGGTAGGGCAGGCGAGGCGACCACGCTTCCCCGTGCTTTGCGCACGCCAGCGTTAGACGAGCAGCTGGTTTCGGAAGCAACCCACGGGGCCCCACCTATTGGTGAGGCTGCCACGGGAATTAGGGACGCAACCCGCATCGGACCGCCGGGCGCGTGCGCCGTTTCCGGAGCGTGCTCAGGGAGGCGGCCTTCAGCTCCCCGGCGTGGTGGCGGTCGTTCACCTGCGGGGTCTGGCTCGGGTCGATGGAGGCGGGTGCGATCCAGCCGATGCGTCCGGCGTGCTCGGATTCCGGTGGCATGACCACCGTTTTCCATTTGTCGGGGCCTTCCCCGATCAGGGAGTGGCAGGAATCGCACGCCAAAGTCAGGTTTTCGATGTCGGTCGGCCCGCCTTTAGCCCACTCGGTCACATGATGCACCGCACACAGGGTGGCGGGAGCATCGCAGCCGGGGCGGGTGCAGCCCCGCTCGGTGGCGATCAGCGCGCGGCGCTGGTCGGCGTGGGCGAGGCGGTGGGCCTTGGCGTGGCCGAAATGCAAAGGGCGGCCAGCGTGGTCGAAGATCGTGAGGAACGGGCGCGACTGCTCGGCAAGGCGCAGGGCCTCTTCCATCGGGACGGTGCCGCCGGAGGCGGTGGTGGCGACACCGGCGGCGGCCTCGACCTCGGCCAGGGACATGGTGATGATGGTGGACACGGGCAGGCCGCGGTGCTGGCCGAGGTTGGCCGGGCCCATCTCCGGGCGCAGCAACGCCACGAGGGCGTCATGCTGGCGCTGGGCGGTGGAGCGGGTGTCGCGGCGGGCGGCGGCGTGGAGGGTGTCGGGGTGGATTCCCTTGGCACGCTGCGGGCTCTGCGGGTCGTCGGGGTTGCACATGCCGGGCTGGGCCAGGTCGGCGAAGATCGGATCCAGCAACGCACGCGCCGCCGGGGTGAGCTGGCCGGAGATGCTGCTCATCCCGTCCACGCCCTGCTTGCCGACGATGAGGCCACGCCGGGCTTGGCGATCCTCTTCGCTGACGAGGCGACCGTCGGGGTCGAGGAATCCGAGAATGCGGTCACCGAGCTTGGGGAGATCATCGGGGGTGGAGCGGGTCGCGAAGTGCGCCAACTCCATTTCGGCCTTGCCCACCAATTCCGGGTCGGTGATCGCGGGGATGCGGCGCACGACCTGCACGATGCGGCGCGCGTGATCCGAGGACACAAGGCCCTGTTCCTGCGCAGCTGCGACCCATGCCAGGTTCGGCTCCAACACCTGTCCCATGACCTGGCGCTGCCCGAGCTGCTCGGCGGCATTCACGCGTGCACCGGCTTCGGCGTGGCCGAGGCGCAGCACCTGCTGCAGGTATTTGCCGGTGTGGTTCTTCCAGCCCGCCTTCTCGGGCAGGTTGCGGGTGCGGACTTCGCCGACGAAGCGGTGGTCGACCGCGGCCAGGCGACGCTTGGCGGCCTCGAATTCCTGCATCTGAACGACGAATTCGGTATCGGAGAATCCGCCCAAAGAATCGGTGAGCAGGATGTCGGTGGCGGCAGCGAGCATCGCGATCGCGTCTGCGATCGTGCCGCCGGAAACACCTCCACCGCTGGTCATGCCTCCATTCTACGCTTCTCGATCATGTTTTCGAACCGAATTACCAAGTGATATAAGCCTTTTCATACAAACATGCCGTACAGAATGTTTAAATCGATTGTGGGCCAGTTAGTTTCAGATCCCGTCCGATGATTTCCCTCATGATTTCAGACGTTCCGCCATAGACGCGAGTGATCCTGGCATCAGCAGCCGCCCGGGCGATCGGGTATTCGCGCATGTAGCCGTACCCGCCGAAGAGCTGCTGGCAGCGGTCGATGCAGCGGAACTCCATCTCGGAGGCCCAGAGCTTGGCCTTGGCGGCGTCGGCAGGGGTGAGACGGCCCGCGTTGAGCTCCAGTACGCACTTGTCGATGAAGGCTTCGGCCACCGAGACTTCGGTGGAGACGTCGGCGAGGGTGAACTTGGTGTTCTGGAACGCACCGATGGGTTGGCCGAAAGCCTGTCGGGTGCTGACGTATTCGATGGTGGTGCGCAATGCGACTCGGGAGCGCGCCAGGCAGGCTACGGCGATCTGCATGCGCTCCTGGGGGAGGTTGCCCATCAGGTATTCGAAGCCTCGGCCCACTTCGCCGAGGACATTCGCTTTGGGGACACGGACATCGGTGAAGGTGAGTTCGGCGGTGTCCTGGGATTTCAGGCCGAGCTTTTCGAGGTTACGGCCGCGTTCGAAGCCCTCCATGCCGCGTTCGAGGACCAGCAGGCTGATGCCGCGATGCCGTTCGGCGGACGTTCGGACGGCGGTGATCACCAGGTCGGCGTTGATTCCGTTGGTGATGAAGGTCTTTGCGCCGTTCACCAGGAAGTGGTCGCCCATATCGACTGCGGCCGTGCGGATTCCGGCGACATCGGAGCCCGCACCCGGTTCGGTCATGCCGATGGCGGCGATCAGGGTGCCCGCCACAAACCCGGGTAGCCACCGCTCCCGCTGCTCCTCGGTGGTCAGGTTCACCAGGTACGGGGTGCAAATGTCGTTGTGCAGGGCGAAATTCAGGCCCACCCCGGCGCAGTCGCCCTCCATGAACTCTTCGATGAGGATCTGATTGAACCGGAAATCCGACACTCCGAGCCCGCCGTAACTGACCGGCACCGCGAATCCGAGCAGACCCAGCTCCCCCGCCCGCGCGAACACCGAGCGCGGCACGATTCCGGCGTCCTCGAATTCCAGATAGTGCGGCGCGACCTCCTTGCGCACGAAGCCCCGCGCCAATTCGGCGAATGCCCGGTGATCGTCACCGTAATGCCCACGTTCCATGGACCCCATGGTCCGGGACGAACCTCGCCCCGGACCAGAGAATCCCGGCCACCTCGGATCCGACTCAGTTCGTCGGCGGGTTCTTCAGCAGCTGGTCTGCGACGGTCTTGCCCAGGGTGTACTGGTTTTCCAGCGCGATCTTGAAGCCGCCGCTGCTCTGGTCCAGGTGCTGGACCACCGACTGGCCCGGGTAGGGCTGGTCGAAGTTGCTCATGGTGCGCAGCGACAGGTAGCGGTTGAGGTAGCCGTGGGCCTTCAGGGCGGTGGCGGTGGCGTTGTCCTCCATCTGCGTCGTGCAGTAGGTGCCCGCGCCCTTGGTGCGGTCCTTCATGATGTAGCCCGCGGTGTCGGAGAGGAACTTGCCGGAGAAGAAGTCGTCGCCGGTCATGGTGTCGCACTTCATGACCGCGGGGGTGCGGCCCTCCTGACCCGGGTACATCGCGCGCTCGGCGGCCGCGTCGGGGCTGTCGGTGAGCTTCGCGTCCTTGGTCCACTCGTAGGCCTTCTCCACCAGGGACCCGTCGAGTTGGTAGGCGGCGGTGTTGTATTCCTCCACCGGGCGGAAGCCGAACGGGACGTCGGGGGCGGCGGCCCGGTCCAGGTGGTTGCCGAGGTCGAAGTCGACCACCCAGCGCGCCCAGGCCGCGCCGCCGAGAGTGCCCTGTTCGGGCGGGGTTCCGGCGATGCCGGCCGTGAGGAAGTACGCCTTGGAGAAGTCGAACTTGTCGCTGCCGAGGATGGCCATCATGGTCGTCGCGGCATTCGACTTGCCCTGGCCGGTCTCGGCCACGCACAGCTTGTCGGCATTGCAGCGCACCGGCTTGAAGGCGCCGGGCACATCGACGGTGGTGGGCAGCTGCTCGCGTTGCAGCCATACCTCGTTCTCGGGATCGAACATGGTGATGACCAGGACTCCGACGTCGATCTTGTCCGAGTCGCTCTTCGAGTTGGAGGAGCAGCCGGTGAGGGCAAGCGCGGCCACGCCCAATGCGACGGCAATCTTCTGGCAACGGGTGGTCATGGGCGAAACAATAGCGACATACCGGTCAAAACACGGGATCCCGGCCCGAGCGAGACGCTCGGACCGAGATCCACCTGCCCCTAGTCGACGGTCAATACCGTGCCGGCGGCGACCGTCAGGTTGCCCTCACGCACCGCGAAGCCGAGCCCAGGCTCCAGCGGCACCGCGCGGTCCAGGGTGACCGACAGCTCGACCGTGTCGCCCGGCATCGCCCGCCCCTCCGGCAGCACCACGTGACCGGACACGTCACCGGTGCGCAGGAAGAACTGCGGGCGATAGCCGGAGGAGATCGGCGTGCGCCGACCACCCTGCGCGGCCGTCAGCAGATGCACGCGGGCGGTGAACCCGGAGTGCACCGCGATGCTGCCCACCGCCGCGACCACCTGACCACGCGCCACCTGGCCGCGCTGCACACCGCGCAGCAGCAGCGCCACATTGTCGCCCGCCTCGGCCGATTCCATTGTCCGGCCGAAGGTTTCGACACTGGTGACCACCGCTTCCAGCTCGCCGCCGAAGCCGAGCACCGAGACCCGGTCGCCCGGGCGGATCTGCCCGCGCTCCACCGCGCCGGTCACGACCGTGCCGCGGCCGGTAATGGTGAGCACGTTCTCGACCGGCATGAGGAACGGCGCGTCGGTGTAGCGGACGGGCATGGGTACGTACTCGTCCACCGCGTCGAGCAACCGCAGCAGCTGCCCGCCCCAGTGCTCGTCGCCCTGCAGCGCGCGCAGGCCGGACACCGGTATCACCGGAGCGCCCTCGCCGTCGAAGCCGTTGGCGGACAGCAGCTCTCGCACCTCGAGCTCGATCAGCTCCAGCAGCTCACCGTCGGCGACGTCGGCCTTGTTGAGCGCCACCACGATGTGCTCGACACCCACCTGCCGGGCCAGCAGCACGTGCTCGCTGGTCTGCGGCATGACGCCGTCGTCGGCCGACACCACCAGGATCGCCCCGTCCAGCTGGGCCGCGCCCGTGATCATGTTCTTCACGAAGTCGGCGTGGCCCGGCATGTCCACGTGCGCGTAATGCCGTGTGGCGGTTTCGTATTCGACGTGCGCGATATTGATGGTGATGCCGCGCTCGATCTCCTCCGGCGCCCGGTCGATGCGGTCGAACGGGGTGAAGGTGCCGCCGCCGCGCTCGGCCAGCACCTTGGTGATGGCGGCGGTCAGCGTGGTCTTGCCGTGGTCGACGTGACCCATGGTGCCGATATTGACGTGCGGCTTGGTGCGGACGTAGGCCTGCTTGGCCATGACATGTTCTCCGTCTGGTGCGCTGTCCGATGCGGTGTTCACGCAAACGCGACAGCGGGTTTCGAGGGACCTCAGCAGCGAGCCGACCTTCCCCGTCTGAGGTCCGGGACGTCCCGGGAAAGGTCAGCGTCGTGCGCCGTCGAATGCGACAACCAGGGCAGCAGCCATCGCACCCGCGACTGCGGGGTATGCGGCGATGGACTGTGCGAACATGCCGGACATGCTGCCGGGCCGAACCCGGTTCGCGCCACCTATTTTTCGGCTGCGGCGGCCCTCCGGTCGCGGAGCGAGAACGCGGACAATACCGCGGCGGCCAGGATCATGAGCGCCGAAACCAGCAGGGCCACATCGAGTCCGTGGTGGAAGGCCACGGTTCCGGTCTGCAGGGCTTCGGGCACCTTGGAGGCGTATTTCAGCATGGTGCCCAGGTCGATTCCGGAGGGGATCCGGCCGCGTTCGACCGCGTCGATGGCGGTCGGTTGTAGTTCCGGTGGCAGGCCCAGTTCGGTCAGCTTGGCCTTCAGGTCCGCGGTGAGGAAGCCATTCACCAGCGAGCCGAGCACCGCGACACCGACGGCCGCGCCGACCTGGCGCATGGTGTTGGTGGCGGCGGCCGCCATGCCCGAATGGGCGGCGGGCACGCCGGTCAGGACCGCGGAGGTCAAGGGCACCACCGCGATTCCGAAGCCGAGCCCGGCGACCGCGAGCGTGGCCGAGAGCTCCGCGAAATCGATCGAGCCGTTCAGAGCGTGCCGGGTGAGCAGGATGCCCGCGGCGCTCACCACGCAGCCGACGATCATCGGCGTGCGCGCGTCGGTGCGCGCCACCCAGTAGCCCGCGGCCAGCGAGCCCACCATGATGGCGATCGCCATGGGCGCGAACACCCCGGCCGTGCGCGCGGCCGAATAGTGGATCATCACCTGCAGGTACAGCGCGGTGAAGAAGAAGATCGAGAAGATGCCGAAGTAGACGGCGAACGCCACCCCCAGCGCGCTGCGCACCGGCGGCAGGCGCAGATAGCGAAAGTCGAAGACGGGATTGCGGACTCGCGTCTCGACCACCGCGAAGCCCAGCAGGGCCAGCCCGCCGATCGCGAACAGCGTCACCACCGAGGCCGCGCCGTAGCCGCGGTGCTCGCCGCTGATCGCCGCGTAGATGACCGTGCCGAGAGCGATTGCGCCGAGCAGGGATCCGGCCCAGTCCAGTGGACCTGGTTGCGGATCGGAGCTCTCGGGGACGTAGCGCAGCGCGGCCGCGAACACCACGACGCCGAGGATCAGGTTGAACCAGAAGATCGATCGCCACCCGTACGCGTCCACCAGCACACCGCCCAGCACCGGACCGGCGGCCAGCGCGAGCCCGGACACCGCGGCCCACACCCCCAGCGCCTTGGCGCGCTGCCGCGCGTCCGGAAACACCTGCCGCAGAATCGACAAGGTGCCCGGCTCGGACGCGGCCGCACCCAACCCCATGACCGCGCGCCCGAGAATGAGCATCGGCACGCTGTCCGCCACCGCCGAAAGCACCGATCCCGCACAGAAGATCGCCAATCCGGCGACCATCACCCGCTTGCGTCCCCAGCGGTCACCCAGCGAGCCGAACGCCAGCATGAGGCTGGCGAAGACCAGCGTGTAGGCGTTGACCACCCATTGCAGCAGCGTCACGTCGGTGCTGAGCTCCGAGCGGATGTCGGCCAGGGCGACGCTCACCACGGTGGTGTCGAGGAAGGTGACGAACAGGACCGCGGTGAGCGTGATCAGGGCGATCGCGGGCCGTCGCACGCTCACTTTCTCGATGCCCCCTGGGCGCGACGCGTCATCGCTGGCCACCTGGTCAGGGTACGTCACGCTCAGCTCGCCAGAACGTCGCGCAGACCCGGCTTCAGCTGCGCCTGCAGCGCCGACCACGGCACCGTGATGTCGACCGCGCCCGCGGCCTCGGCGGCCACCTGACCTTGGTCGAAGTACACGTGCATGCCATCGGGAGTGGCGGTCCAGGACTTGAAATTCTCTGCGGTGGGGGTGATTCCGTTCTTGTTGTACCCGGTCCCGGCGCGAGTGGCGGGCAGCAGCTTGGCCGCCTGCGCGGACAGCAGTTTCAGGCCCTCCGACTCATCGTTGAACACGTCCCCGAAGCCCAGCTTCTCCGAGGTGTCGGCATTGATCACGCACGTCGACTGCACGATGAACGGGTGCGCGCCGCCACCGTCGACGCTCGCCCACAGCAGCCCGCTGAGCACATGCTTGCCGATGCGCTCGACGCGTGAACGCGCGTTCGGATCGGTGACCGACTTCGCCTGCTGGTACTGGCTCATGAAGGCCTGGACCCCGCTCCACATGCAGCTGTTGAACGCGCGTGCCGCCTCGGAGTTCACACCCTTGCCCTCGACCCCGACGCCCGGGACGTCGATGTCGTAGCTGAACGTCCCCTGGGTGCCCTTCTGATGGCCCTGGCTCAAAATGACGAACCGGCCGGTGCTCTTGTCCTGCCCCTCACCGGACTTCCCGCCGGTGGTCGGCATGACCGTACCGGTCGGCGTGCTGATCACCGGCGCGGTCGGGGTGATCGGACCGGCCGGGGTGTCGGGCGAATTGCAGGCCGCCAGACCGAAGGACGCGGCGCACAGCACCAGTACGGCGGCGGACTTGACCCGCATGGGATGCCTCCATCAATGATCGGGGGCATCGTGGTCGATGCCCGAGATCAGAATCCGGCGCCCCGCTTGGAACCGGCCAATGAACGACCAATGACCGATGCTGAACGGCCGATGGCCGATTCCTTCGCATATTGCGATTGACGCTCCCGGCCATCGGGGACGATCCTCCATCATGGGGGAAGGTATCGGTGCAGGATAGGCGACATATCGTTTCGCGCATCGTCCCTCTACACTGCCGAACGGGGAGGTCGGTTTGTTGAGGTTTGCCGTACTGGGCGAGGTCCGCGCGTGGCGCGGGGACACGCCCTTGGATCTGGGTCCGCCACAGCGGCGGGCCGTGCTCGCGGCCCTGCTGCTGCGCGAGGGCAAGGCGGTCACCGCCGCCGAGCTCGTCGAGGGCATCTGGGGTGACGATCCGGTCCTGCGCGCGGTGCCCGCACTGCGCACCCACGTGGCCAAACTGCGCCGCGAACTCGAACCCGAACGCGTCAATCGCGGGCCCTCGACCCTGCTCATCTCCGTCGGCGACGGCTACGCACTGCGACTTCCGCCCGGCCGCACCGATATCGACGTGGTCGAGGAGCAGGTCGCCGCGGCCGCGCAATGGCGCGCCGACGATCCGGGCAAGGCCCGCCAGACCCTGGAATCGGCGCTGAGCCACTGGCAGGGCGCGGCCCTGGGCGGGCTCCCCGGCCCCTACGCCGAACGCCAGCGCGCCCGGCTCGAGGAATGGCGGCTCTCCATTCTCGAGGACCGCCTGGCCCTCGATATCGAAACCGGCCGCAGTGCCGAGGCGGTCGCCGAACTCGGGCCGCTCATCGAGGAGCATCCGCTGCGGGAGCGCTTCCGCGCGCTGCTCATGACCGCGCTGTATCACTGCGGCCGCCAGGCCGAGGCGCTCGAGGAGTACGGCCGCGCCCGCCGCGCGCTGGTCGAGGGCGTCGGCGTCGAGCCCGGGCCGGAGCTGAGCGAGGTGCACGCGCGGATCCTGCGCGCCGAACTGCCGCCGGTGCTGCGCCCGGCCCGGCCGCTGGTCACCCCGGCCCAATTGCCGCCCGACATCGCCGATTTCACCGGGCGCTCCCGGGTGGCCGAGGAGATCGCCGCCCAGCTCACCTGCGGCGGATCGGCCGTGGCCATCTCGGCGGTCGGCGGCATGGGCGGGATCGGCAAGACCACCCTGGCCCTGCACATCGCGCATCGGGTGCGCGACCGGTTCCCGGACGGGCAGCTGTATGTGAACCTGCGCGGCGTGGATCCGGAGCCGGTGCCGCCCGGTGACGCGCTGGGCGGGTTCCTGCGCGGGCTCGGCGTGGCCGAGGGCGATATCCCGTCCACCGTGGACGATCGGGCCGCGCAGCTGCGAACCCTGTTGAGCGACAAGCGGATCCTGGTGGTGCTCGACAATGCCCGCGACAGCGCCCAGGTGGCGCAGCTGCTGCCGGGCACGCCCGGCACCGCGGTGCTGATCACCAGCCGCTCGGCGCTCACCGAACTGCCCGCGGTGCGCCGCACCCGCCTCGACGTGCTCGAACGGGAGGAGGCACTGACCCTGCTGACCCGCATTCTCGGCGCCGAACGCGTTGCGGCCGAACGAGATGCCGCCTACGCGGTGATCGAGCAATGCGCCTATCTCCCCCTGGCCGTGCGCATTGTCGGCGCGCGGCTGGCGGTGCGGCCACAGTGGACCATCGCCTCGCTGGCCGAGCGCCTCGCCGACGAGGGCCAGCGGCTCGAGGTGCTGCAGACCGGGGACCTCACCCTGGAGGCGGCCTTCCGGCTCGGCTACGGACAGCTGAACACCGAGCAGGCCAGGGCATTTCGCATGCTGGCCCGCGCCGATGTGCCGGACTTCCCGGTGGACGGCGCCGCCGCGCTGCTGGACGTGCCGGTGCCGCGGGCCGAGCTGGTCTGCGAATCGCTGGTGGATCTGAGCCTGCTCGAGACGCCCGCACCGGGGCGCTACCAGTTCCACGACCTGCTGCGGCTGTTCGCCGCCCGGCTGGCCGGCACCGCCGAGAGCCGCGACGCGCGCGAACGCGAATCCGAGATCGTGGTGCGGCTGCTGGACTACTACCTGGCCAGCACCAAGAACCTGCTCGGCACACTGGATTACAGCAATATCACCCTGCTGCTGGTGCCCACCACCGTGCCCGGGCACACCTTCGCCGACGGCGCGGAGGGCCAGAACTGGAACGACATCGAACGCCCGGTGATCATCGCGCTGCACCGGCAGGCGGCCCGGCTGGGTGGGCGAACCGTGGCGCTGGCCGCGGATCTGGCCTGGGTGATGGCCGAGCTCATGGACACCGGCAGCCGGGCCCGCGAGCTCGCCGACGCGCTGAAGGCCCTGCTGGACACCGCGATTCGCGGCGGCGACCAGGCCAGTGCGCGGCGGATCCGGGTGGCGCTGGGGGCCATGATGCAGATCGGCCTCGGCGAGGTGGAGGCGAGTCTGGCGTTCCTGCAACCGATCTCGCAGCCCGCCGACGACGCCGACCGGCGCTTGCAGGTGCTGGCCGAGATCCTGCTGGGGGTGGCGGACCGGCGCACCGGCAATACCAAGGATTCGCATCGGCATTACGCCAATGCCATCGCCTGGACGCGGGCGCTGAACGACCGGTCGCTCGAGGCGTGGATTCTGGCACTGGCCACCCGCACGCTGTGCGAGTCCGGGCAGTACGCCGAGGCGGTCGCGGTGGCCGAGCGGGCGATCGAACTGGCCCAGGAGTCGTCCAACGCGGTCGCGCTGGGCTGGGCCACCCACGAATTGGCCGCCACGCGTTCGCTGCTCGGCGAGCACGACCGGGCGCTGAAGCTGGCCGAGGACGCGGTCCGCATGACCCATCACAATGGCGTGCGGCTCTGGGAGGGCTGGGCGCGGACCCGGCTGGCCCAGATCCATCTGCGCGCCGGCCAGGACGCCGCCGCCGAATGCGAAGCGACGCAGGCGCTGGGCCTGCTCAGCAAGGCCGCCGACCCGCTGGACCGCGCCCGCGCCCTGTTCCTGCGCGCCACCGCCCGGGCCGCCCGCGGCGATGTCGAGACCGCCGTTCGCGAGCACGCCGACGCCGCGGAGATCTTCCGCCGCGCCGGGTTGCCGGCACCGACGCTGGCGACCCTGTTCGCGCCCGGCCCCACCACCTCGTATCGGGCCGTGGAAACGTCCACCCCGTGGGTGCCCCGGGGCTGCAACACCCGGGGCATTCGCGTGATGAGGTCATGACCGCGTGCGTACGAGGGGTGCGCACACGAGCATGGAGTCGGGACAGCCGTCGCCAGGGAGGCGGCGGTGTTTCCCGCGTTCAGCACTCGGCCGAATCCAGCCAGGCCCCCAGCCGGCGCAACTGCGCGGTAGCGGTGCCCGCCGCGAACTCGGCGCGTTTGGCGGCGGTGAAGTAGCGCTGCATCGGATAGTCGAGGTAGATGCCGGTGCTGGCGTGGACATGAACCGCGGTGTGCGCGACCCGGTGACCGGCCTGCGCCGCCCAGAACTTGGCCACCGCGATCTCGGGATCTGCGGGCAGCGCCTGTGATTCGCGCCAGGCGGCCTGCCAGAGGGTGAGGCGGACGGCTTCGACGTCGATGTAGGCGTCGGCCAGGCGCTGCCGGACGGCCTGGAAGGTACCGATCGGCTTGTCGAATTGCTTTCTGGTGCGGGCGTAGTCGCAGGTCATCTCCAGGGCCCGTTCGAGAATGCCGAGCTGGAGGGCGCAGGTGGCCAGGGTGGCGCGCCGGGCCGCCCAGGCTGCCGCCTCGGGTGCGGGGATCACGTTCTCGTCGGGAACCACGACCCCGCGCAGCTCGACCAGGGCCGCGTCGGTGCTGTCGACGACGTGCTGCCCGGTGACTCTCAGCCCCTCGGTGTCGCGATCCACCAGGAACAGCAGCGAATTCGCGCCCGCGCGCGCCTCGACCAGGAACGCGTCGGCGAAGGCGGCCGCGGCGACCGCCGATTGCGAGCCGTCGATCCGCCAGCCACTCCCCTGGCGCTCGGCCGCGAAGGAGACGAAATCGCGGGCGAGGACCGGGGCCAGCGTCGCCTCGCCGCGCAGCAGCGGCGGCATCCAGCGCTCGATCTGACGATCGTCGCCGAATTCGGCGAGTACGGCCGCACCGACGGCAATGCTCGTGGAATACGGTGCGGGAGCGACGGTCCGGCCGATCTCGGCCAGGATCGAGCACTGCTCGAGCAGACCGTAGCCACCCCCGTACCCGCGTTCGGGCAGCGCGGCTTCCAGTAATCCGGTGCCCGCCAAGGCTTTCCACAGCTCGGGATCGAAGCCGCTGTCGTCGGGCCGCGGGTTCCGCTCGGCCCAATCCGCCAGCACCTCGCGCGCCAGCCCCGACAGCTCCCGCTGCGCCTCGGTGTATTCGAAATCCATTGTGCTACTCCTGTATTCAGCGGGTGACGGGCAGGCCGAGGGCGGTCTTGGCGATGATGTCGCGCTGCACCTCGTTGATGCCGCCGCCGAAGGTCAGGATCAGCGCCGAGCGGTGGCAGCGTTCCAGCCGCCCGAGCAGCAGCGCGCCCGGCGAATCCGCGCGGATCACCGCCTCCGCGCCGAGTACCTCCATGAGCAGCCGGTACCCCTCGATGGCGAACTCGGTGCCGAAGACCTTGGTGGCCGAGGCCTCCGCCGGTCCGAGTTCGCCGCGATCGGCCGCCCACGCGGTGCGCCAGTTGCGCAGCTTCAGGTATTCGGCGTGCGCGTGCACAGTGGCCAGGTGCAGGCGCACCCATTCGGCGTCGATGACGCGGGAGCCGTCGGGCCGCACGGTCGCGCGCGCCCACGCGGTCACCTGCCGCAGCGACTCCCGCAGCGGCGCGGCCGAGGCCAGCGCCACGCGTTCGAGATTGAGCTGGTTGGTGATCAGCGCCCAGCCCTGGTTCTCACCGTGCACGAGGTTCGCGGCGGGCACCCGGACATCGGAGTAGTAGGTGGCGCTGGTGCCGACCCCGGCCATGGTGTGCACCTTGGTCCACGAAAAGCCCTGGGCCGTGGTGGGAACGATGAAGATGGACAGCCCGGCGTGCTTGCCCACGGTGGGGTCGGTGCGCGCGGCCAGCCAGATGTAGTCGGCGTATTCGATGAGGCTGGTCCACATCTTCTCGCCGTTGATCACGTAGTCGTCGCCGTCGCGGACCGCGCGGGTGCGCAGCGAGGCCAGGTCGGTGCCCGCGCTGGGCTCGGAATAGCCGATGGAGAAGTGCAATTCGCCCCGGGCGATGCGGGGCAGGAAGTACGACTTCTGCGCATCGGTGCCGTAGCGCATGATGGTCGGCCCGACGGTATTGACGGTCAGATAGGGCAGCGGCACGCCCGCAGCGGCGGCCTCGTCGAGGAAGATCAACTGATCGAGCATCGGACGGCCCTGCCCGCCATGCTCTTCCGGCCAACCCAGCACCAGCCAGCCGTCGCGGCCCAGTTGCCGGACGATCTGCTTGTAGACGGTCCCGTCGCCGTGCTCGCCGCCCGGACCCGCCCGCAGCGCCGCCCGGACGTCCGGGGTGACGAGGTCGGCGAAGTATTCGCGCAGTCGCTTGCGCAATCGGTCCTGGTCTTCGCTACAACTGATGTGCATGGGCGAAACGTACGAAGCGGGCAGCCCGCATTCGGGCGGGTGGCAGGAAGCTGCCAACTCCGCCGCGTTGCGCCCGGACCGCCGTCACGATCGGGGAGTGATGACCAAGCGCATCGGCAGCCCGGCCACCGGAATCGTCCGGTTCAGCCAGGAGGGGCACTGGGATCAGGATGTCCACCGGCTGCTGACGTACGCGCGCCAGGAGGCCGTGGTGGCGGTCTCCAATCCCGCGCCCTCCCGGGATCATCTGCGGCTGGGGCAGGTGGTCGTCGACGATCTGCTGACCGCGGGCAAACAGGTGCGGTTGCTGTACTCCCCCGACTATCTGGAGACGCGCGATCGCCAACCGCTGCTGCGGCATTCCGCGCGGGGCGCGCAGATCCGGGTCACCGACAACGACTTCCACAACGCGCTCATCATCGATCGCAAGGTGGCGGTGCTGTGGAGCGGGGCGGGAGCCGATCATCCCTATGCCTATCTGGTCCGCGAACCGGCGCTGCTGCGCGCGCTGCACCAATTCGCCGTGCTGAGCTGGCAATCCGGGCACGGACTGGGCGGGCGGGCCGAGGACGAACGCGTCGAGATCGACGACACCGACCGGGCCGTGCTGAACGCGCTCAACCTGGGGCTCATCGATGAGGCCGCGGCGCGCCGGCTGGGCATGTCGCTGCGCACCTATCGCCGCCACATCGCCGATCTCATGACCGTGCTCGGTGTCCGGAGCCGCTTCCAGATCGGCGTCCGCGCGGCTCGACTCGGCCTGCTCGACGACACCCCGCATTAGCCCGCCCCGGGCCGCCGCCCGGCCTGTGGTTAGATTGCGCGCAGTTTCGCCTGGTATTTGCTGTGCATCGAACCCAATTGGCTGTATTCAGCGGTGGAGGCGGCTCCTTGAACGTGCTGCGCGGGCACAAGATCTTGGTCGGAAATCTTGCTCTGGTAGTGCTCCTGCTGCTCGGCGCCGGGTATCTGGCGATCGATATCGCGCGCGTGCAGCGGCCGGGGAGCACCTACGCGGTGACCGTGCAGCTGGATCGTTCCGGCGGTTTGCAGGCCGGTAACGACGTGACCTGGCGCGGGTATCGGGTGGGGTCGGTCCGGTCGGTCGACATCATCGACGGCGGCGGCGCGATCGCGGCGATCGCGGAAATCGATGACCGGTACCGCATTCCGGCCGATACCGAGATCCATGTCGGGGCGCTGTCCGGCGCGGGTGAGCAGTACATCGACTTCCGGCCGCGCACCGACCAGCCGCCCTACCTGCGCGACGGGCAGGTGATTCCGTTCGATCCCGAGCAGACCAGCACGCCGACCCCGATCTGGGAGACCCTCGCCGACAGCAATGAACTGATCGCACAGATCGATCCGGACAAATACGCGGTCATTCTCGACAATCTGAATACCGCGCTCAGCGGCGGTCCCGAGCAGTTGCGCGGCCTCATCGACGGGCTGAGCCTGGCCACCACCGGACTGGACAACCGGCTGCCGCAGACGGTGAGCCTCATCGAGAACCTGCGCGTCATCGCGGGCACCTCCTCGCACGCGCAGCCGGATCTCGGCACGCTGACCCGCAATTCGCGGCTGCTGGTCGACCAGGCGCGGGTGGCGGACGGCGAATTGCGGCGGCTGCTCGACAACGCGCCCGGGCAGCTGGGCCTCGCCAACGACATTATCGAGAAGAACATGGATCCGATCCAGAGCCTGGCCACCACCATGTCGGCCATCGTGAAGGCGGCGCTGCTGCGGATTCCGGCGGTGCGCGTGCTGTTTCCGTCGCTGGTGGTCGGCACCTCGGCGATGGGTGTGCCCGCCCACCACGGCGAGTTCTACGCGGTGTTCGATACCTGGCCGCGGCCGTGGTGCCAGTACTCGGTGCCCGCGCTGGCGCCGTTCGTAGTGACCGACGGCACCTTCGGGCGCTGGAACTACTGCGATGATCCGCAGGCCGCGCAGCAGATTCGCGGTTCGTCGAATGCCCCGCGACCGGATGTGCCGAACAATGGCGCGCACATGCCGACCGGGGTCGATCCCAACGAGCGGACCCTGCCGCCGGTGCGGTGACATCCTGCCGCCGGTGCGGTGATCCGCCTCTTTCGCCACACCCGAGCGCGCGGTGATACCGGCGTGCCCGCGCGTTCCGGCGGGCGTGTCGGCGCTTTATCCCGCGAATCATCGTTCGCACCAGTCAGAATGATCTCGGTACCCAGTGGTCCCATGCTCGTTCCAACGGAGAGATGTCCTTCGCCCTGACAGGCGGCATTGAACAGGGTGGCGGGCCAAGGCTAGGAGAGGGTCGAGACTCGATGATGAGCAGAAGTTCCCTCGGCTTGGCGACGCGGTCGGCGGTGTTCGCCGGAGTCGCGGTCGCTGGAATCGCGGCGGTGCCCGCGCAAGCCGAACCATTGTGGCCCGGGGGCCCGGACGTGCCCGGCGTCCCCGCGATCATCCCCGGCATCGCCCCCAGCGATGTCAACGCGCCGTGCGCGACGGCGGGCGCCCGCGCCTGCCTCAAGCTCGGCACCAACGAGGCGTGGCTGATGGACAACGGCAAGGTCATTTTCGGCCCCACCCCCATCTCGCACGGCATGCCCGGCTACGAGACCCCGCCGGGCGTGTTCCACGTGTCGTTCAAGAAGCCGTTCCACTGGAGCACCATGCACAACGCGCCGATGGAGTACGCGGTGTTCTTCAACGGGGACATCGCCTTCCACATCGGACCGGTGGACAAGAAGTCGCACGGCTGTATCCGGATGACGCCGGACGGGGCCCGCGAGTTCTTCAACTACCTCAACCCGGGTGACATGGTCGAGGTCGTGCCGTAGGCGGGTTCCGCCGCGAAAACGTTCGAGCCCCCTCGGATCGCCGAGGGGGCTCGTTCATTTCCGGATGCCGGGTCGTCAGTGGATGTAGGACGCGCCGTTGACGTCCAGCACCGTGCCCGAGCTCCAGAGCGCCTCCGGGGAGGCGAGGTAGGTGACGGCGGCGGCGATTTCGGCGGGTTCGGCCACCCGGCCGAACGGGCTCTGGGCGCGTACGGCGTCGGTGACCCGCTCGGCCACCCGTTCGGTGGCGACGAAACCCGGTGCGACGGATGCCACGCCGATTCCGTAGGGGGCCAACGAGAGTGCGAGGGACTGCCCGAGCGCCTGTACCGCCGCCTTGGTCGCGCCGTAGGCCGGGTGATCGGGCTCGCCGCGAAACGCCCCGCGCGAACCGATGTTCACGATGCGGCCGGGCACCTCGTTGTCGATCATGTGGCGGGCCACGCGGTAGGAGACGTTGGCGGTCCCGAGCAGGTTCACGTCCACCGTCTGCCGCCAAACCTGTTGCCATTCCAGGTAATCCGTCATCGGCAGGGGGTGCGGCAGGTTGATCGCCGCGTTGTTGACCAGGACGTGCACCGTGCCCAACTGCGCGATCGCCTCCGCCACGATCCGGGCGGCCTGATCGGCGTCGGACACATCGCCGCCGATCAGCACATGCCCGTCCCCGGCCAACTCGCTCAACGTTTGCTCCGCCTCGGCCTTCCGCGACGAATAGTGCACCGCCACCCGATCCCCCCGCGCGGCGAACCCCTTGGCGATCGCCCTCCCGATCCCCCGCGATGCCCCGGTCACCAACACGCCTCTACCCATCACCATCTCCCCACCCTAGCGATTGCCCCTGAGGTTCAATCGTTGTCGCCCGAGCCCAGCAGGCCGTGCTCGTGGGCGAAGGCGGCGGCCTCGGTGCGGCTGGCTACACCCAGTTTGGTGAGGATCCGCGAGACGTGGACACCGGCGGTGTTGGCGCTGATGAACAGCTCCGCGGCCAGGCCCCGATTGCTGAGGCCCTTGGCCACCAGCCGCAGCACGTCCAGTTCGCGCGGCGTGAGTCCGAAGCGCCCGGAAGCGCTGCCGCCCTGGGGCTTCGAGGGTTGTGCCGTGGATCCGTCGACGGAGATGCGCGCCCGCTCCGAGACGGTGCGCGCGGCATCTCGCAGCGGCACGGCACCGAGCCGGGTTGCGATGTCTATCGATTCACGCAAGGCCGCGCCGGACTCGACCCGATTCCCCTCGGCCGCCGCGGATTCCGCGAGTGCGAGCAGCGAAGTGGCGATGTCGTAGGGCCGTTCGACCGCCCGCCACGCGGTCACCGCGTCGGCCCAGCGGGCGGCCGAACCGGCCAGGTGCGCGGTGAAGACGGCGCGCTGGGCGGCATCGACCGGGGAGGCCGTGGGCAGCGAATCGCCCATGGCGAGCAATTCCGCCGGGGCTCCGGCGGTTCGGGCCGCCAGCACCACCAGCGGCCACGCCTCGTGCGGATGCGCGTACAGGCTGGCCGCGCCGACCGCGTCGGACAGCAGGTCGGCGAGCGCCGCGGCCACGCGCTCCTCCTCGGCCGCCTCCAGCGCCAGCGCGCAATTCAGCGCGACCAGTTCGAGCCGGTACTGCGCGGCCCAGGGACTGTCCCCCAGCAGCCGACCCACCTCGTCCGCCGCCTCCCGCGCCGCCCCGGAATCACCCTCCGCCAAGGAAATTCGCGCGAAACACAACCGCATGGCCGCCCGACTCAGCGGCGGCAACTCCTCGAACTGAGTCTCGTCCACCACACCCCTGGCCTCGTCCCACCGCCCCAGCGCCGCCAGCGCCTGCGCCCACTTCACGAACAGAATCGGCGCGGATTCGGTGAACCGGAACGACTCGTGTGCGGCCCGCAATCCCTGCCGCACCGCCGCGATGGCCGCCTCGTACCGCCCCGCCCCCACCAGCAGCGCCGACTCCCACGTCGCCACATCCACCACGATCCGCGCATCCCCCGCCGCGGCGGCCGCCCGATGGGCCTGCGCGAAATGCGCCAGCGCCCAATCGGTTCCGTTCGGCCTGGTGACCTCCGCACCCTCGCCAACCGACGCGGCAGCGACCGTAGCGAGGCCCTCTCCCACGGGACTATCCGCCGAGACCGCCCCGTCGGCAGCCGCCGCGCCCGCAATCCCCGCGGCGGGTGCCGCCGCCACCTCGGATGCGGCGGCACCCGCCAGTCCGAGATGGGCGTGGGCTCGCGCGACCAATGCGTCGGCCCCCAGTCGCTGTGCGATCGCCAGCGCCGCCCGCGCGTCCGCCGCCGAGCCGACCGCGTCGCCCCGGAAGATCCGCGCCGACGCCGACTGCACCAGTGCCTCGGCTCTTTCGGCACCCGCGGATTCCTCGGGCAACAACGCCAAGGCCCGCGCCAGATCCTCCCCCGGCCCCGCCCCGGTGGTCCCGCGCAAATAGGCCCGCCACCGATAGAGCCGCGCCAGCCGCTCGGACCCGAACCCGGCCACACCCGGTTCGTGCCCCGCTGTGCGGGATTCGCCGACGGTCTCGCCCGTTCGGTTCGAGGCGCCGCCACCCGGATCGAGGATGGCGAGGGCGGCGTCCGCGGCGGCTATGCCGCGTTCGGTCGCGCCGATTGCGACGGCCACCTCGACTATCTGCTCGAGGATGTCGATTTTCGCTGTGCGGACCAGCAATTCGGGATTCTGGACGCGGTCCCGGAGGGAGAGGATCTGCTCCAGTAGGCGCAGGCGCTCCGGGTGGACGGCCGGTGCGGCCGCGGCGGCGGACCAGGTGGCGATGAGGGCTTGGGGCAGGTCGCCGGCGGCCTGGGCGTGGTGGGCGAGTTCGGCGAGGAGATCGGCTGTGGGGAGCAGGGTTTCGGCGCGCAGGACGTCGGCGAGGCGGGTGTGCAGGCGGGTGCGTTCGACGGGGAGCAGGTCGTCGTGGATGGCCTGGCGGATGAGGACGTGGCGGAATTCGTAGCCGGTGTCGGTGGGCAGCAGCAGGTGGCGGTCGACCAATTCGCGTAGGGCGGTGTGCAGTTCGCCGGGCGGCAGGTCGATGGCGGCGGAGAGCAGGTCGTGGCGGATCGGGGAGCCGATCACCGCGGCGAGGCGGACGGTGGTGTGCGCATGAGCGGAGAGGCCGGCCTGGAAGCCGAGCAGCAGGTCGGTCAGGTCCGCGGGCACCTCGTCGGGCGCCTGGCCGAGCGCCTCGACGAACAGTGGATTGCCGCCGCTGCGGTCGAAAACCGTTGTGATGAGCCGTGGTTCGGGTTCGCGGCCGAGCAGCGCGGCGAGCTGGCGGCCGACCTCGTGGCGGGTCAGCGGGTGCAGATCCAGGACGCGCACGCCGGGATTGCGGCGCAGTTCGGCGACCAGGCCGCGCAGCGGTCCGGCCTCACCGGGGCGGTAGGTGCCGACCAGCAAGGTCCCCGCGTCGGTGAGGTTGGCGGTCAGGAAGGTGAGCAGATCCCGGCTGGCGTCATCGGCCCAGTGCAGGTCCTCGAGGATCACCGCCACGGGCCGGTTCAACGCCAATTGCTCCAGCACCGTGAGGATTTCGCCGAACAGCCGGATACGGTCGGCCTCGGCCGCCGCGCCACCGGTGTGAACGGCCAACTGCGGCAACCAGTTCGCCAATGCCGGGCGCGGCGGCAGCAGCTCCGCCACCGCCTCGACGCCGAGCTGCCGGACCAGTCCGCGCAGCACCGCCAGAAAGGGCGCGAAGGCCAGCCCGCCGGTGCCGAGCTCCGGACAGCGGCCGATCAGCACCAGCGTCTCGGGATCGAGCCGCTCGGTGAACTCCGCGACCAGTCGCGATTTGCCGATCCCGGCCTCCCCGGCGACCAGCACCGCGTGCGTGTCCGGATCACCCGCCGCCGCCACGAGCGCGGACACTTCCGCCGCCCGACCGACCAGGGCGCTACTACCGGGGTAACTCACCACCCCCTGATCATGCCGTGACACGGGTAAAGCACCCAGCTTGTCCGCTAAATAATGAATTGTCGTGATGTGGGGACCCCCTCTTTACCGGAAAACTCGATGTCATGAGCAGCAATGACATCCGCCCCTTCCGCATCGACATCCCGCAGGCCGACCTGGACGATCTCCGCGAGCGCCTGACCCGCACCCGCTGGATCGACGAGGTCCCGGGCACCGGCTGGGAGCGCGGGGTGCCCACCGCCTACCTGCGCGAGCTCGCCGCCTACTGGGCCGAGAAGTTCGATTGGCGCGCCATCGAGGCGAGGCTGAACGAATATCCGCAGTTCACCACCACCATCGACGGCCAGAACGTGCACTTCCTGCACATCCGGTCCGAACGCGAGGACGCCACCCCGCTCCTGCTGATCCACGGCTGGCCCGGCACCCCGGCCGATTTCCTGGACCTGATCGGCCCGCTGACCGATCCGGCCGCCCACGGCGACCCGCAGGCCCCGGCCTTCCACCTGGTCATCCCGACCCTGCCCGGCCACGGTTTCTCCGGCCCGCTCACCGAAACCGGTTGGCACGACGGCAAAGTCGCCGCCGCGCTGGCCGAGCTCATGGCGCGGCTGGGCTACGAGCGCTACGGCGTGCAGGGCGGCGACCACGGCGCGTTCGTGGGACCGCGCCTGGCCCGCGAGCACGGCGAGCACGTGATCGGCGTGCACGCCAATGCCCTGGTCACCTTCCCCACCGGGGATCCCGCCGATATGGCCGCGCTCACCGAGGCCGAGCAGCAGCGGCTGGCGGCCATGAAGCAGTGGCAGGACGACGGGTCGGCGTACATGAATCTGGCCGGGTCCCGGCCGAACACGCTGGCGCAGTTGCTGGCGGATTCGCCCGCCGGGCAGCTGGGCTGGATCGTGGAGAAGTACAAGGAGTGGACCGACGCGAGCCACGAACTGCCCGAGCAGGCCATCGATCGGGACAAGATCCTGACCACCGTGGCCGTCTACTGGCTCACCGATACCGCCCGCAGCGCGGCGAATTACTACTACGAGCGCTTCCACGACTACACCATGTTCGCGCCCAAGCCGAAGGGCACCGTGCCCACCGGTGTCGCGGTGTTCACCACCGCGGACTTCGCCATCCGGCGGTTCGCGGAGAAGGCGCACAATATCGTGCACTGGTCGGAGTTCTACTCCGGCGGGCATTTCCCGGCGCTCGAGGTGCCGGAGCTGCTGGCGGGTGATATCCGGGAGTTCTTCTCCGGCCTGACCCGCTGATCGACGCCCCTGCCGAGAACCGCACTGCTGTCCCCAAGGCGCAGTGCGGTTTTCGCCGTTTCCGGTCAAGCATATTGCCGCGCAAGGTGACCCAGGCTACAGTTACGGGCCAGTAGGAACGCTGGCGTTCCCAGAGGTTTGCGGAGGAATCGGCATGGCGAAGGCAATGAGCACCGTGGGCAGCGCACGGCATCCGCTCGCGGCATCCGGATCCGCCGAAACCGGGTCGGCCGCACCGATCTCCGGTCCCCTGCGGGATGCGCGGAGTCTGTCCACCGCGCTGGTGGCGCATTTCGCCGAGCACGTGGCCCGCTGCGGCACGCTGCCCGGCGACGCGCTGCGCGGGGAGGTCACCACCGTCACCCGCACCTGTCTGGAGCTCGCGGCCGGGGTCCTGGACGGCCGCGATGTGAGCGCCAAAATCGAACGGCTGCAACGCGCGGGTGCGGACTGGGCGCGGGAGGGCATTCCCATCGGGACCATTCACCGGGCCGTGCACGACGGGTTCGCGCTGGGATTCGACCTCATCGTGGACGCCACCGGACCCGAGGATTACGCGCGGCTGGCGGTGACCGCGCGGCGGCTGTTCGAGGTGCTGGCCATGGTGGATTCGGCATTCGCGGTGGCGTACGTGCGCGAGCACCGGGCCGTGGTGGCCGAGCATCACACGGCGGTCCACACGGTGGCTTCGGCGCTGCTGGCCGGGCATCCCACCTCGACCATGGCGCGCGCGGGTGGCATCGAGATCGACGAGTCGTATTACATTCTGGCGCTGAGCATTCCGGCGCATCCGGGCGAATCCGATCCGCGGGTGGACGGTGAGGTGGTGGCGCGGCGCAAGCTGCGGCGCATCCAGTCCGAGCTGGCCGGCCGGTGCGAGGGCAAGGCGCTGTCGCTGCTGAGCGCGGACGGCGGGACCGTCCTGCTGCCCGCGAGCGCGACGACCATCGCCGAGCTGGACGACCTGCTGGCCGGATTGTCCACCGCCGCACAGGTTCCGATCACCGGCACGGTGATTCACGCGGAGACGCAACGCATTCCGGACGCGGCGGACCAGGCGCACGAGCTGCTGGACATGGTGCACCGGCTGGAGTGCGCGCCCGGACTGCACCGGTTCGACGCGCTGGCCATGGAATATCAGCTCACCCGGCCGGGGCCGGGGCGCGAATACCTTGGGACACTGCTGGATCCGCTGGACGAGTACCCCGAGCTGCTGGAGACGCTGCGCCGCCACATCGGCAACGATCTGAGCCGACGGCATACCGCGCGCCTGCTGGGTGTGCACACCAATACCGTCGACAATCGGCTCAAACGGATCGGACAGCTGACCGGATTCGATCCGGCGCAGCCGTCCGGGTTGTGGTATCTGCGGTCGGCGCTGGTGGCGCGGAGTTACCGGAAGGCCGAGCGGGTGCGGATCGGGCGGCCCGAGCACATGGTCGCCAGCAGCGCGATGAAGTGAGCGTGCTCGACGAGGGCGCGTGGTGAGGCGGCCACCGACCACACCGTGCGGTTCTCCGACGGCGGCAGCGGGCGGTCGGCGAGCCGGTCGGCCAGCCAGTCGACCATGACCGGAATCGCGATGAACTGCAAGGGAAGATGGGTGCTGAGCCGGTCGCGCAGATAGCGGACGTGCGCGCCGTGGGCGCGGTAGCGCTGAACGTGGGCATCGACATCGGCGACGGCGATCACCTCGTCGTTGACGCCCTGCACGACCAGCAGCGGCATGGCGGGAGCCTGGACGCCGGGACGGATGTCCTCGAGCACGGCGCGCATGACGGGGCGGGTGAGGAGAGCGCCCAGGCCACCTTTGATGTGCTGGCTGGCATTTCGCCCCGCGTAGCGCGCCAGCAGCGGGAAGGTGGCGATATCCTCCGCGCGGTCGAGGAATTCGAGGTACTCGGCGGAGACGACCTCGCGGACCGTATCGTCCAGGCGCGGATAGGCGCGGCGCAGCCCGGCGGTGAAGACCATGGCGAAACCCGCGAAGGGCGAGCCGTTCAGGCGCACGAAGGCATTGGCCGGATCGCCCACCGGTGAGCCCGCCACCGCGCCGGCGATATCGAGTTCGGGGGCGTAGCTCGCGGCCAGCTCCGCCGCCCACGCGGTGGCCAGGCCGCCACCGGAGTAGCCCCACAGGCCGATTCGCGTGCGCGGGTGCAGGCCCAGGGGCTCGAAGCGCAGCGCGGCGCGCAAGCCGTCGAGGGCGCGCAGGCCCGGTTCGCGGGCCGCGCCGAAGTGGCCGTTGGGTCCCCCGTGATCGGGCACCGAGACCGCCCAGCCGCGCGCCAGGGCGGCGGCGATGAGCGGGAACTCCACCTGCGGGATCGCGCCCAGGGCGCGGGCGCGATGCTGTAATGCGTAGGAGGGGAAGCATTTCTCGGCGACCGCGTCGATGGCGCACTGGAACGAGATGAGCGGCCGGTGCTCCGACGGTTCGGCGTCCCAGGGCAGCAGCACCGTCGTCACCACCGCCTCGGGTCGGCCGTCCAGATCGGTACTGCGATACAGCAATTGCCAGGCGCGCACGCGCTGCGGAATGCCGCCGAGCAGACCCAGCCGCACCCGCCGCCAGCGCAGGATGGTGCCCGGCGCGACGGATCCCGGATCGATCGGCGACCGGTAGAACGGGTCCAGGCCGGGCAGCAGCGGTCGCGGGCGCGGTGGCTCGAATTCCGCCTCGAGGCCGTCGAATTCGACCGCGTCGCCGATCGTCATGGGGATCCTTTCCGAGAACGAATGGGAGTGCGGGGCGATCAGATGTGGCCGCTGCCGCCGATGACCCAGGGGTTGAAGGTGCAGACCAGGTTCGGGTGGGCGGCCGGATCCAGGGCGTGCAGGGCGATGGAGGCCGCGCGAGGCGAGTACATGATGGTCAAGTGGTCGGACACGTCCTCGGGGCAACCCTGTTGCAGCGTGACGTTTTCCACGGTGGCGTCGGGGCCCGGGGTCAGGAAGGTCCAGTCGTAGGGGTTGGAGATCTCGTCGTGCGTGGTGCCGACGGCGGTGTAGTCGACGCCCGGCACGGTGTCGCCGTCGGCGTTCAACTTGGCGTAGAACGCAGACCCGACGACCTGCTGGGTATTGGACTGACCGATGAGCGGCTGATAGAAGCCGAGGATGTCGAGGCCCAGGTTGGTGATGAACCGGCCCAGGCTCGCGAGGCCCAGCAGCGAGGTGCCGTGCGTGGTCGCGCCGAAGGTGATGACCTTGCGCACCTTCCCCTGTCCGCCATCGAATTTCATGAACTGGGTGGTTACCGGACCGCCCTGGGAGTGCGCGATCACATCGACGGCGGGTGCGCCGGTGGCCGCCAGTACCCGGTCGACGAACTGCCCGAGTTGCTTCGCCGAGTCCTCCATCGGCCCGACGCCGTAGCGGCCGGGCAGGATCGCACCGAATCCGCCGCCGCCCAACGGGGTTTCACGACCGAAGTTGAAGGCGAAGACGCAGAATCCGGCGCGCGCGACCTGCGGGGACAGGAACGAGAAGCTGTCGTAGGTGTTGAGCCAGGTGCCGTGCACGAGCACCACCGGGCGCGGATGTTCGGCACTCGGCTTGCAGTTCCAGTCATTGGATCCCGGCGGCGCGGCATCCGGATTGGCCAGGCTGAAGGCGAAGGCCGCGAGATAGGCCGACATCTCCGGGCCGACGCCGACCGTGTCCGAGGCGGTGCTGACGATCGCCGAACCGGAACTGCTTCCGGTGCCGCCCGGTTCGGAACTCGCCACGCCGGTCGCGCAGGCGACCGCGAGAACGGTGGCGCCGGCGAACACGGTCCTGCCGAGGGTGCGGATGGTCGGCCTCATGAAATCTCCCCTACTGCCTAGAGCGGATTCGACGTCGAATCCGCTTGCGACCGTAGGATCCGGATGTGGCCCGTGTCACCGGCGCTGTGCCAGGTGACAGCGCTGCCCGCCGTGTGATCTACGCGATTGTGGTGACCAACAGCCGCACCCGGGTGCGGGCCGGCCTCAGGGCGCGGGCGTGGTCGAGATCGCGATGGCCGTGCGGGTGAACAGCGGCGCCAGCTCCGGCAGGGCCTGCGCGCCCTTCTGGTGCAGGCACGCGCGCACCCGGTCGTCGATGCCGCCGAGCAGCATGTCGATGAGCTGGCGGTCCGGTTCGGCGGCCAGGTCGCCGTCGCGGACGCCGACGCGCACCACCGCCATGATGTAGTCGGCGAATCGCTCGTGCACGCGCAGCCGGTGCTCGATCAGTCCCGGTCCGGCGGCGAGGGTTTCGATGTACAGCGCCCGCGCCGCGCCCGGCTGCATGGCCAGCACATTGAGATAGATCTCGAAGGAGATCCGCACCCGCTCCGCGAAATTCACGCCCTCGAGTCCGGTGACCGTCTCGCGCAGCTGCTCCAGGGCCGCGCCGACCGCCAGATCGTATGCGGCGGCGAAGCATTCGTCCTTGCCGCCGAAGACCGCGTAGAAGGTCCGGCGCGCCACCTGGGCGCGGGTCACGATATCGGCGACCGTGGTGGCCGCGTACCCCAGCTCCCCCACCGCCTCCAGTACCGCGGTGCACAGCCGCCGGTACTGCGAGGCCTCGACCTGTTCGCGAGTCAGTCCGTGCCGGCCACGCGGCAACGGACCCGGCTCATCGACAGTTTCCACACTCACGCCCCCCAGAATAGGTTTCCACGTCACCGGCCACTAACGGTCCGGCCGATACCGGGCCGGTTCGCCCGCAATCCTAGCTACCGACTGGTCTGCATCAATTGCTGCGGCGGACCTGCCAGGCCCGGTAGGCGGCGCGGGAGCACACCGCGCACGGGCGATATCCGGCCGCTATCGCGGTGTGCTCATCGGCGAAGAAGACTCGCTGCGGGGCGTAGCCGCCGCGGGCGAGGGCGCGCAGGGCGGCGGGGCAGTCCAGGCGGCCGTAGATCCGCAGGCGGCGGTGGCCGCCGAGGGTGCCAGGGGTGCGGCTGCGGTAGGGGCGGCCGTCCGGGCCGAGCAGGGTGTATTCCATGGCCGGGCCTCAGGCGTCGTGGAAGACGAGCCCGAGGGTGCGCCGCCGCCCGGAGCGCACGAGGCTCACGCCGTGCCGCATGGGCGCGGCCGACCAGCCGCGCGCACCGCGCACGGGGCGGTCGCGGGTGGTGAAGATCAGCCCGTGCCCCTGCGGCAATGTCATTGCTGCGCCCCGGGATTGCGCCCGCGGCCGCTGCTCGACCATGAGGAACTCGCCGCCGGTGTAGTCCTCGCCGGGCTGGTCCAGCCCGATCACGACCTGCAGCGGAAACACCATGTCCCCGAACAGGTCTCGATGCAGTGCGTTCCAATCCCCGGGCCCATACCGCAGCAGGATCTGCGAACTCTTCACCTGCCCCGCCCGATGGCACTGCGCGATCCACTGCTCGAGGTCTTCCGGCCAGGTGCCCGGGCGTCCCAGCCGCTCGGCCCAATCCCGCGCGATGGGAAGCAGTTTCGGATACAACGCCGCCCGCAACTCGCGCACGACCTCGGGCAGCTCGTGCGTGAAGTACCGATACTCTCCCTCTCCGAACCGGTGCCGGGCCATATCGATCGTCGACCGGAACCGTGCCTCCTCGTCGTAAAGCCCTGCGAGCGTGCGGCATTCCTGTTCGGTGAGCAGCTGCCCCATGAGCGCATGCCCCTGCCCGTCGAGCTCCGCGGCCAGGGCCGCCCAGTCCTGCTGGGCGACCCGCCCGGCCCACACCGACTCCAGCGTGGCGGCCGACATCACGCGACCTCCAGCTCCAGCAGCCGACGCTTGCGCTCCACGCCTCCGGCGTACCCGGTGAGCGACCCGTCGGCCCCGATCACCCGGTGGCAGGGCCGCACGATCAACAGCGGATTGGCCCCGATCGCCGATCCGACCGCCCGCACCGCTGCCCGCGGCGCTCCGATGCGCCGGGCGATCTCGCCGTAGGTGGTGGTGCTGCCGTAGGGAATCTCCTCCAGCGCCCGCCACACTCGCCGCTGGAATTCGGTCCCGCTCTCCCCGAAGGGAATGTCGAACCCGGTCCGCTCGCCCGCGAAGTAGGCGGACAGCTGCGGAATGATGGTCGCGAACGCGTCCACGTCGGCCGTCCACTCGGGCCGCACGAGAACGCTCTTGTTCCCGGCCATCGACACGGCGGTCAAGACCACCGCCCCTTCCCGAATCTCCCCCACCAGCAGCAGTTCCCCGACCGGGCTCGCCATGGTCGTGTACACGGTCATCTCTTCCTCCTTGGTCGATCCGTTCTCTTGCCATCACCCACTCTGGCCGAGCCGAGACCCGATCACCGGCGGGAATCCGCCATGGCGTTCGGCGGTATTCGGACACCCGGAACCCCGGCGGAATCCGCGGCCGGTTCCTAGACTCAGCGGCATGGTGGTGACCTGGCCGGACGAGGTGGACGAGGTGCTCGGCGGGGACCTGACCTGCGCGCTGGCATGCAATACCGATGCGGGCGGCGCGGTCGTGTCGGCGGTGGCGCCGATCGGGTTGCGGGATCGGGAACGTGGCACGGTCGGGGTCACGACGTCGCTGGGCTTCGGCCGGAAACTGTTGCGAATCAAGCGGGATCCCCGCGTCGCACTGGCCTATCACGCGCGCACCCACGGTCTGGCCGATCCCGCCAACCAACGCTTCGTCCTGGTTCAGGGCACGGCCACCTTCGATCCGCACCCGGACCGCGCCGCACTCGACACAATCGGCGAGCAGGCGACGCCCTATCTGGGTCCACCACGGCGAGGCCCCTTCTGGGACCGCTGGCTCAGCGCCTACTACGCCGATCGGGTGCTGGTCACCGTCGAGGTGCAGCGGATCATCGTGTGGCCCGACCTCACGGCGTCCGGTGAGCCCGAGGTGCTCGGCGAGCCGCTGCCATCGAAACCCCCTGCGCCACAAAAGCCCCCGGCCAAAGGCGCCGGCCCCCGCGTCGACACCTCCAAGGCCGCGCGCCGGGCCGCGAAGCTGCCGCATCACCTGCTCGCCTACCGCCAGTCCGACGGATTCCCGGCGATCGTCCCCTTCACCTCATCGACCGCCACCACCGACGGTCTCGACATCACCGCCCCCACGGCCCT
>NZ_BAAFGR010000064.1:0-40180 GCF_041154655.1 Nocardia sp. JMUB6875 | reverse complement strand
GCGGTGATGTCGTCGTAGCGGGCGGGTGGGGCCTTCACGTCGAAGCCGACCCAGTCGAGCAGGTCCGCCGACAGCAGCTGCTCCAATCGGCGCGGATAGGACCCGCCGGTGTGCAGGCCGGTCGCGTATCCCATCGATCGCACCTCGCGCAAGGCCTCGACCAGCCCGGATTGCAGCAGCGGCTCGCCGCCGGAGAACACCACGCCGTCGATCAGACCGCGGCGGCGGAACAGGTGCAGCCGCACCACGTTCCACTGCAGGTCCGCCGGTTTGCGCGGCGAGAGCAGTTCCGGATTGTGGCAGTAGCCGCAGCGCCACGGGCAGCCCTGGGTGAACAGCGTGGTGACCAGCTTGCCGGGCCAGTCGCAGGTGGACAGGCGCGACCAGCCGCCCAGCCGGATCATGCGAGCACCCCGGTCGGTTCGAGGAATGGAACGCGTTCGGCGTGCTCGCCGCGCTTGCCGATATTGAACGAGGACACCGGCCGGTGGTAACCCATCACCCGGGTCCACACCTCGCACTCCGAACCGCAGGTGGGGCACGTCGGCTGGGCGCCGGCGAGATACCCGTGCCCGGGGCAGATCGAGAAGGTCGGCGTCACCGTCAGATACGGCAGCGAGAAGCGTTCCAGCGCCCGGCGCACCAGGGTGCGGCAGGCTTGGGCGGTGGTGATGCGTTCGGACATGTACAGGTGCAGCACCGTGCCGCCGGTGTATTTGACCTGCAGTTCGTCCTGGCGTTCCAGGGCCTCGAAGGGATCGTCGGTCCAGCCGACGGGCAGCTGCGACGAATTCGTGTAGTACGGATTGGATTCCGTGCCCGCCTGCAGGATGCCGGGGAATCGGGCGCGGTCCAGCTTGGCGAACCGGTAGGTCGCGCCCTCGGCGGGGGTGGCCTCCAGATTGAACAGATGCCCGGTGCGCTGCTGGAATTCGACCATGCGGGCCCGCACGTGATCGAGCAGCCGCACCGCCATGGCGTGCCCGCCGAAGCTGGTGATGTCGGAATCCCCGCCGGAGAAATTGCGGATCATCTCGTTGACGCCGTTCACCCCGATGGTCGAGAAGTGATTGTCCAGCGAGCCCAGATACCGCTTGGTGTAAGGGAAAAGCCCCTGATCCATGAGCCGCTGCACGGTCTCGCGCTTGATCTCCAGGCTCTCGCAAGCCAGCTCCAGCAGCGCGTCCAACTGCGCGAACAGCGCGTTCTCGTCTCCGGCGCAAAGGAATCCGAGGCGGGCGCAGTTCACCGTGACCACGCCGACCGATCCGGTCTGCTCCGCGCTGCCGAACAGGCCGTTGCCGCGCGCGAGCAGTTCGGTCAGATCCAGTTGCAGGCGGCAGCACATGGAGCGGATGTGGTGCGGTTCGCGATCGGAGTTGAGGAAGTTCTGGAAGTAGGGCAGCCCGTACTTGGCGGTCATGGCGAACAGGCGCAGCGCGTTGTCGCTGTCCCAGTCGAAGTCGCGGGTGATGTTGTAGGTCGGGATGGGGAAGGTGAAGACGCGGCCGTCGGCGTCGCCCTCGGTCATCACCTCGATGTAGGCGCGATTGATCAGATCCATCTCGGCCTGCAGGTCGCCGTAGCGGAAGTCCATGGCGACGCAGCCGATCACCGGCGTCTCGTCGCGCAGATCCGCCGGGCAGGTCCAGTCGAAGGTGAGGTTGGTGAACGGCGTCTGAGTGCCCCAGCGCGAGGGCACGTTCAGGTTGTGGATCAGCTCCTGCATGCCCTGGCGCACTTCGCGATAGGTCAGGCAGTCCTTGCGGACGAACGGGGCCAGGTAGGTGTCGAAGGAGCTGAACGCCTGCGCCCCGGCCCACTCGTTCTGCAGGGTGCCCAGGAAGTTGACGACCTGCCCGCACGCGGCCGAGAAGTGCTGCGGCGGCGCGGAGGCGATCTGGCCGGGCACCCCGTTGAAGCCCTCGGCGAGCAGGCTGCGCAGCGACCAGCCCGCGCAGTAGCCCGACAGCATGTCCAGGTCGTGGATGTGGATGTCGCCTTCGCGGTGCGCGCGGCCGATCGCTTCGGGGTACACGCGGTCCAGCCAGTAGTTGGCGGTGATCTTGCCCGCCGCGTTGAGGATCAGCCCGCCCAGCGAATAGCCCTGATTCGCATTGGCATTGACCCGCCAGTCGCGGCGTTCGAGGTACTCGGTCACGGAATCGACAGCATCAATAGCGCTCACAGCAACACCATATTGTGGTGAAAACCGTTCTGGCACACCATATTTTGTGGGACATATGTCCCTGGACAGCATTCGGCAACCATGGCCCGGCACACGAGACCAGCGCCTATGGGAAGCGGCCGGGAGGACGCGACGGCATCCGGTGGGCGCCCGGTGTGATTCAGCGCTCGGAATTCACCCGAGCCACCGGGCCTCGCTCGCCGGAACCACGGCGTCTCGCGAACGCTTCGCTATCGATAGCGATCCGCTCTGAAGTTCACCCGCCGTGCAGATGATCACACCGCGCCGGTAACCGGATGTTGTGCCTCCGTTTGCACTGTGTTATCGATTTACAGTGCTGGTCGACCCCAAGGTGAACATGTCCAGCTCGTCGTTGTCCGGCGAGCGGGTCCGTTCGCGCCTGCTGCCCATCGCCGCGCTGGTCGTGGCGGTGCTGTTGCTGACCGCCGCGCAGGTCTGGGCTTCCATGCACGGCACGCTCGGCCCGCTCCGCAGTCTGGTCGACGACTACTTCGCCAATCCGCAGTCCGCGGCGGTGTCGTGGGCCGGATTGGGGCTCGCGTGCATCGGCGTGCCCGCCCGAGCCAGGGTGGTCAGCCTGGTTGCCGCAGGGGTGCTGGATCTGGCGACGCTGGCCCTGCAGGCGGCATGCGGATGGCACGTGTCGATCGGGACGGGCCCGACGCTCGCGCTGACCGGACTGACCATCGCGGCCTTCCGCTGGGACGGCGAGCGGCGGCGGACGGCCCTGCAGGCGATCGCCTTCGGCGTGTTGTTGATCATGGCCTCGAAGCTGGCCGACACCTGGCTTCTGGTCAGCATCATCGCGGGGCCGCGCGTCCTCGATCAGTACGTGCTGCTGGCCGACCGGGCGCTGGGCGAACCGTCGTGGCTGGTGGGTCGGCTGCTCGACGCGCTGGGACCGGTGCCGTCGCATGTGCTGCACGTCGTCTATATCCAGTTGCCGGTGGCGGCGGTCGTCGTCGCGGCGTGGCAGCTGCGGAAGGTGACGACCAGCGGGTGGCCGCGTCACCACCTGGTGCGCACCTTCCTGGTGCTCGGTGTGATCGGCCCGATCGGATACGTGCTGTTCCCCGTGGTCGGCCCGGTCTTCGCCTACGGCCCGCTGGGGCACGGGCTGGAAATCGGTTCCTGGCCGCAGGTCTGGCCCACGTTCACCGCCGACCCGCAGCCGATGCTGTTCGACTCCGCGACCGCCCGCAACTGCATGCCGTCCATGCACACCGCCTGGGCGACCGCGCTGTTCATCCACTCCCGCACCGCGCCGCGCTGGCTGCGCTGGGCCGGGACCTTCTGGCTGGTGTGCACGCTGCTCGCCACGCTCGGCTTCGGCTATCACTACGGCAGTGATCTGGTGGCGGGCGCGGTGCTGTGCCTGACGGTGGAGTCGGCGCTGCGCGATCCCGAGCGCGGCTGGGATCTGTACCGGGCGCGGATCGTGTCGTTGGGCGCGGCGGTGCTCGCGGGGTTGTTGCTGTCCTTCCGTTTCCTGCCGGTCACCATGTCCGAGCACCCGATTCCCGCCGGGATCGTGGTGCTCGGCGCACTGGGTGCCGTGATCCTCACCTTCTACGCGACCTGGTTCGCCGCGCCGGGCGGGCGGGTGGCGCAGTGGGGTGGTCGGATGGCGCCCGATGGGTTCGCCACAGATTTGCCCCTCCCCCAAGGCAATCCGGACAAGTTGCGCGAAAGCCGGAAGGGTTAGTGTTTCCCCGATGATCACGACGCGGGCGGGGCAACGGAGCTTGCTGCGCAATCTGAAGACGGAGGGCCGCGGCGGCGTACCCCGCGTTCCGATCTTGATCGGCCTGTTGCTGGCGGTGGCCATCACGGCGCTGTTCTCGGCCATGCACGGCTTTCTCGATCTGCAGGTCTACCGCGTCGACACCAAGGGGTGGCTGGAAGACGGCACGCTCTACGGCCCGACGCTGCCGGTGGCCGGGCACACCGATCTGCCGTTCACCTATCCCCCGTCCGCCGCGGTGCTGATGATCCCGCTGGCGGTGGTGCCGCTGTGGCTGGCCGAATTCCTGGTCACCGCAAGCTCGCTCGCCTGCCTCGGGGTGACGATCTGGCTGGTGCTGTCGCGGGTGCGGCCGGACCTGGACCCGCGCACCAAGATCACGCTGAGTGTGGGCGCGGTTGTCGTGGCGCTGGCCATCGAACCCGTGCGAACGACGCTGTGGTTCGGGCAGATCAACCTGGTGCTCATGGCCGCGGTCGCGCTCGACTGCCTGACCGTGAAGCCGAAATGGCCCCGCGGCTTCCTGATCGGCGTCGCCGCGGTGACCAAGCTGACCCCCGCGGCGTTCGTGCTGTACTTCCTGATCCGCCGCGACTGGAAGGCCGCGGGCACGGCGGCCGCGACCTCCGCGGCGGTGATCGGCGGCGGATTCCTGGTGTTCCCCAAGGAGTCCCGCGACTACTGGCTGCACGCCATCACCGACACCAACCGCATCGGGTCGCCCGATTACGTGGGCAATCAATCGCTCAAGGGGATGGTCTTCCGGCTGGGCGTCCCGCATTCGGCAACCACCGTCGTGTGGCTCGGCCTGGCCCTCGCGGTGGTGTGCGCGGGCGCGGCGCTGATGCATCACCTGGTCGGGGTCGAGCAGTCGAACGCGCGGCGCGAGAACATCGCCGGGCCCGCGCCGGTGACGATTCTTTCCGTCATCGCACTGCTCGTGAATGCCGCGGTGTTGCTGCTGATCTCGCCGGTGTCGTGGACACACCATTGGGTCTGGGTCGCACCGGCGCTGGTCACCGCGGCCGCGTGGACCACCTCGAATCCGCGCTTCGCGCCGTACACCACGATCGCCGCGTTCGCCCTGTTCTTCCTGATCGGGCCCGGCCTGGTCCCCAACGGTAAACATCGCGAACTCAATTGGTCCTGGTGGCAGCACATCCCGGGTGACATCTACATCATCGCCACCATTGCCTTGCTGGTCGTCGGCCTGGCTCGGTTGATCCGGCTGCGCACCCGCCAGACCGTCAGCTGACGCGAGCGGTCGCGCCGCGGGCCGACGCCCGAGTTGCCATTCGATTGCCAAACACTGATTTCGCGCAGGTTTTCGCGATGCACTGCAGTTGGACGCATGACCAGGTACCTTGTTGCGAAACATCAGCGGCTCAGAGTTACGAGGACCCGTCATGGCAGCCACTTCGAGTTCCCTTCGAGACCATGTCGGCAGCGTGCTGCGGGCGGCGCCCGCCTCGAAATGGGCTCGCGCCCTGCTCGTTCTGGTGCTGGTGGTGCCCACGCTCGCGTCCGCGGTCTACATGTGGATCATGTGGGACCCGGAGGTGTATCTGAAGCACATACCCGTCGCGGTGGCCACCGAGGATGTCGGCGCGGTCAGCGACGGGAAGGCCCAGAACATGGGTGCGGAGATCCTCGACAATCTGGTGTCCAGCGGTGATCTGCAGTTCCATCGGGTGGACAGCGCCGAGGCGGTGCGGGGGCTGCGGGAGAGCCGGTACGCCTTCTCGGTCGTCATCCCCGCGGATTTCACCCGCAATGTGCTGAGCGTGACCGACCCGACGCCGCATCCGGCCCGAATCACGGTCTGGTACAACGACTTCAACGGCACGCTGGGACCCGCCGTCGCCAACAGCGTGGTGGCCGAGGCGCAGAGCAAGATCGCGGCCACCATCGGGAAGCAGTACGCCGCACAGATTCTCGTGGGCGTGAACAGCCTCGGCTCCGGGCTCGGGGATGCGTCCCAGGGTGCGACGCAGCTCGCGCAGGGCACCACCCAGCTCTCCGACGGGTTCGGGCAGTTCTCGACCGGGCTGGGGCAGGCGGCTACCGGCGCGGCGCAGCTCAGCGCGGGTGCGGGCCAACTCCACACCGGGACGGCGCAACTCGCCGACGGTGCGAACCAGCTGGTCGCCGGTACCGATCAGCTGGGCACCGGGGCGGCACAGATCCGCGACGGCCTCGACCAGGTGCTGACTCCGCTGCTGGCCACACTGGACCCCACGGGCCAGTCCGCCTCCGATCCCGACTCCATCATCGGCCAGCTGACCCAATTGCGTGACGGAACTCGCGAATTGGCGCGCCAGCTCACCGACCCCAAGGCCGACTACCGGGCAGGCGTACTCGCCCTCGCCGACGGCGGCAATCAATTGCGCGACGGCGCGGCACAACTCGACACCGGCGCTGGTGAACTCTCAACGGGCCTGCAACAGCTCGTCGACGGCAGCCGCGAAATCGGCACGGGTGTCAGCCAACTCGGCGACGGCGCGGGACAGCTCGACACCGGTCTGCGCGACGGCGCCGCCGCCGCACCGCACATCGCCGACACCAATGCCTCGGCGGACATGTTCGCCCAGCCCGTCACCATGGACATCCGCAACCAGGAACCCAGCCAGCTGGTCCACGACGGCGACCGCGCCCACAAGGTGCTCGCGGGCGGCGCGGGCCCGATCATCGTGGTCATGGGCTCGTTCCTGGCCGCCATCGTGCTGTGGATGCTGTTGAGCCCCTTGCGCGGCCAGTCGGCCGGCAGCCCTTGGCGGCGCGCCGCCCGCCCCGTCCTGTGCGGCGCGATCGTCGGCGGCCTGTGCGGCATCGCGCTGGCCGCGGCCGCCGCCGCCTACGCCTGGTCGATCGGCTGGTCGCCCCAGAACTGGCCGGCCATGGCCGCTGTCATTGTGCTGGTGGGCATCTCAGCGGTGGTCACCGCCCAACTCTTCGTAGTCCTCTTCGGCCGCGTAGCGGGCTCGATAGCCGCCTTCGCCTTCTTCATGTTCCAAACCTTCGCCTTCGGCGGCGTCTTCCCGGCGGGCACGACTCCCTTGCCGTTCCAGCCCTTCAAGGACATCGCCCCGATGACCTTCGCCCGCCGAGCGATCATCCGAGCCGACATCTCCCTCTACGACACCATGTTCTGGGTCTCGATCGTCGTCCTGGCTCTGATGACCGCCCTCGCGCTGGCCGCCATGATCGGAGTCCGCTACCTGCGAACCACCGACCTCCGGGTCAGGAACAGCAGTCCGATCCACAGCAGGAGCGTTCAGCGGGTTTGACCGCCTTGATGATTGCGGAGTGCATGCCGTCGGCGACGGCATGGGTTGGCTCGATCTCGATCTCGCCGAATCCGGCCGCTTCCAAGTGGTTTCGGTACTCGGCGAACGACAGCGCACCCGCGATGCAGCCGACGTAGTCGCCGCGCTCGGCACGTTCGGCAGGGCTGAGGGCGTCGTCGGCGACCACGTCGGTGATTCCGATGCGGCCGCCCGGCGTCAGGACGCGGGCCATTTCGGCGAACACCCTGGGCTTGTCGGTCGACAGGTTGATCACGCAGTTGGAGATAACAACGTCGATTGTGTTGTCGGGCAGCGGAATCGCTTCGATCTCGCCCTTCAGGAACTCGACGTTGCCGACCCCGGCCTTGGCCGCGTTCTCGCGGGCGAGCGCGAGCATCTCGTCGGTCATGTCGACGCCGTACGCCTTGCCGGTCGCTCCGACGCGGCGCGCGGACAACAGCACATCGATGCCGCCGCCCGAACCGAGGTCGAGAACGGTGTCACCTTCACGCAGATCCGCGACCGCAGTCGGGTTCCCGCAACCCAGCGATGCCGCCACGGCCTGGATCGGCAACTGATCGCGGTCGGCGGCCCCGTACAGACTCGCACCGAAGTTCTCATCGATATCGATCGCGCCGGTCGCGCAACAATCGCTACCACCGCAACAGTCCTCAGCGGTGCCCCCACCCGCCACCGCCACCGCAGCCGCGGCATACCGCTCACGCACCGTCTCACGCAGCTCGTTGCCCTGTTCCGACATGGAAACACCCACCTAACTGCCTGTATTGAAAGATATCAATACAAGTTTGGTGCCCTGATTAGACATCTGTCAATATTGACGTGTGTCGAAACAGGATCTTCCGGTGATCGCCTCCACGTCGGACTGCTGCAACACCACGCTGTCCTCCCCACTGGATGCCGAAACGGCCACCGCACTCGCGTCCACCTTCAAGGCCCTCGGCGACCCGGTCCGACTGCGTCTGCTCTCACTTATCGCGGCGGCGGGCGGCGAGGAGGTCTGCGTCTGCGAACTGACCCCGGCCTTCGACCTGTCCCAGCCGACCATCTCCCACCACCTGAAGGTCCTACGAGAAGCCGGTCTGCTGAGCTCCGAACGACGCGGAACCTGGGTCTACTACCGGATCATTCCCGAAGCGCTGCAACGACTCTCGGATGTCCTGATTCCGGTCGGCGCTGCAGCCACCTGACGTCAGGCTTGATGCGCCCAAGTGCGCAGGATGAACGGCCGCCCCTTGTCGGGCACGGAAATCGGGGGATCATCGGTACGCCGGAATCCGAGTCCGTGGGCGATCGCGATGCTCGGCGCGTTGTCGTCCTCGATCTCCATCAGCACCCGTTCCGAGCCCAGCCGCTCGTGCACGAAGCGGGTCATCATCGCGGCCGCCTTCCGGGCGAGCCCACGGCCACGATGATCGGCCCGCACGCAATACCCGATGCTCGGCCCGACCGGATTCAACAGAATCTCGCCGACGGGCTCGTCGACAACAATCCCATCGCGCCATTCCCGCAGCGTCACCCCCTCCCCGACCAGACACACAGGCTCGGCGGGCAATACGACACGGGATTCGGCCACGCCCAGACCATAGGGGCCGATCCCGCACCACCCCTACGCCACCTGCGGAAACGCTGCAACGGCCTCGGCCGATCAGTGATGGACCTGCCCTGCGTAGGCAGACGACACCGACTATTCGACCGTGGGGCTGCGGCGTTCGATGGCGATGACATCGCGCCACCGCCCGTCGCGTCGGCCGATGCGCTCACGGGTGCCGATCGTGCGGAATCCAGCCTTGGCGTGCACGGCGAGGCTGGCGGTGTTCTCGGGGAAGATTCCGGATTGGACGGTCCAGATGCCTGCGGCGTCGGTGGAGTCGAGTAGGGCGGTGAGCAGTGTCAGGCCGACGCCCTGGCCGCGGGCGTCGGGGTGGACGTAGACGGAGTGTTCGACTACCCCGGCGTAGGCGCAGCGGTCCGAGACCGGGACCACGGCGACCCAGCCGAGGACCCCGTCTCGGTCGTCGAGGGCGACGAAACGGTGTTGGGGCAGTTTGGTTTCGTCGAACTGCGGCCATGTGGGGGCGGTGGTTTCGAAGGTGGCGTCGCCGTCGTCGATGCCGAGTTGATAGATCTCGAGCACCTGGGCGGCGTGCTCGTCGCGCATCGGTTCGATGCGCAACGGCGGTGTGGCAGTCATGAATTCAGGATCGGACCGGGATACCCAGTTCGTCGAGCAGACCGCGGACCCGAGCTTCGATGGCGTCGCGGATCGGGCGGACCGCATCGATGCCCTGTCCGGCGGGGTCGTCGAGTTTCCAGTCCAGGTATTGCTTGCCTGAGAAGTAAGGGCAGGCATCGCCGCAGCCCATGGTGATCACCACGTCCGATGCCTGCACAGCCTCGGTGGTGAGCACCTTCGGGGACTCGGCGGACATGTCGACCCCCACTTCGGCCATGGCCTCCACGGCGATCGGATTGACCTGATCGGCGGGCGCGGATCCGGCGGAGCGGACCTCGACCAGGTCACCGGCGAGGTGGGTCAGGAACGCGGCGGCCATTTGGGAGCGTCCGGCGTTGTGGACGCAGACGAACAGCACGCTGGGCTTGGATGCCATTGGCGGGCAGCCTCTTTCAGGGAGCGGGGATGGTGGGGTTGGCGCGGGCTTGCTCGGTCAGGGCCCTCGGGTGGTCGGTCATGAGGTGCTCCGGGGATCGGTGAGCGGGTGTTCGGGATGGGGAGTGACAACGTTCTCCGCCGGTGCCGGATCGGGATAGATGAGCCCGATCAGGATCAGTCCGATTGCCGCACCCACGATCTGGGCGGCGATGAAGGCGGGCACCGACGCGGGGGCGATACCGGCGAAGGTGTCGGAGAACATGCGGCCGACGGTGACGGCGGGATTGGCGAAGGACGTGGAGCTGGTGAACCAATAGGCCGCGCCGATGTAGGCGGCGACCGCCGCGGCCGACAGCGCGGCGCGACCGGTGCGCGCGAGGGCGAAAATGACCGCGATCAGCCCGGCCGTGGCCACCACTTCGCCGACCAAGTGCCCGCTCGAGGCGCGGTGATGAGTCGAGATCTCGACCACGGAGCGCTCGAACATGAGATTGGCGAGCACGGCCCCGGCGATGCCGCCGAGGACCTGTGCGCCGATGTACGCGCCGAGTTCGGCTGCGGTGAACCTGGCGTCTCGACCGCGTCCGGCCACCCAATCTGCCACGGAGACAACGGGATTGAAGTGTGCGCCCGAAACCGGGCCGAACATCAGGATCAGGATGCCGAGCCCGAACACGGTCGCGGTCGAGTTCTCGAGCAGCTGTACCCCGATATCACCCGGCGACAACTGCTGGGCGGCGATACCGGATCCGACGACGACGCACACCAGCAGTCCGGTGCCGACGAATTCGGCCAGCAGCCGCCGCGCCAGCAGGGTCATCGGGCGGCCTCCATCGGCACGGCGATGTCCAGCAGTGCCGACAGTTGCCGCATCGCGGCGGGTTCGACCCGGTAGTACACCCACGACCCCCGACGCTCACTCGACAGCAGCCCGGCTTCGCGCAGCACCTTGAGGTGATGGGAGATGGTGGGCTGGCCGACCTCGAACCCGTCGGAGATGTCGCAGACGCAGGCTTCCTGTCCGGCGTGGCTGGCGACCAGGCTCAGCAGGCGCAGCCGGACCGGGTCGGACAGCGCCTTGAACACCGCCGCCAATTCGGTCGCGGCCTGCGGGGTCAACGGCTCGCGGGCCAGTGGCGTGACCTCACACGAGGGTGAGGTCACGTCGGTCAACGGTAGTTCTCGATTCGACACGCATCGATATTGATGGCCATCGAATCCAAGGGCAAGCGAACAACGGGTGAACCAACCCGGTGAGGGTCAGCCGCAGCAGGGGGCTCCGGACGCGACGGCATCGGTCTTGGCCGCGCTGCCGCAGCACGCGCCTTCCGCGGCCGCTTCTTCGGCGGTTCCGCAGCACACCGCGATCGCTTGGTCGTCGCTCACGGTCTCGCCGCCGGCGAGCACCGGTGCGGTGCCGAAGGTTTCGCTGTCGGCCAGCACGGTGTAGACCTCCCACCGCTCGGCATCGGGCGCGGTGACCCACACCTTGTCCTGGGTGGCGAAACAACACGTCGTGGCGATCTGCTCCTCGGTGAACAGGCCGGCACTCGACAGGCGGGCGATCTCGGCGTGCACCTGGTCGGAGGATTCGACCTCGACCCCGAGGTGGTTGAGGCTGCCGCCGTGGCCGGGGTTCTCGATGAGGACCAGCTTGAGCGGCGGCTGGGTGATGGCGAAGTTGGCGTAACCGGGCCTGCGCTTGGCCGGCTCGGTGTTGAACAGGGTCGAGTAGAACGTGACCGCCTGGTCGAGGTCGTCGACGTTGAGGGCGAGCTGAACACGGGACATGGGACCATACCTCCACTTGTGAGACATATGTCGAAGAACTTGACGGGACCGAGTCTGCCTCACCTTTTCGACATATGTCAACAAGGTGGGTAGGGTGGTTGTCATGCCCAAGGCGTTGCCCGTGATCGACATGTCCGCCCCGGTCTGCTGCGCGCCCGTCGCCGCCGGACCGGTCGACGACTCCGCCGCGCTCGAAATCGCATTGCGGCTCAAGGCAATCGCCGACCCGGTCCGCGTCAAGCTGCTGTCACTACTGCTCACCAGCCCTGCCGGGGAGGAGAACACCGGTGACCTCGCCACCGCGGTCGGGCTGGCCGAATCAACCGTCAGCCACCACCTCGGACAGCTCAAGAAGGCCGGACTCGTCGAATCCGAACGCCGCGGCATGAACACCTACCACCACGCCTACCGCGACGCGCTGTCAGCGCTGTGCCTGGTACTTGATCCGAACTGCTGCCGCTGAACACCGCGTTCGACCGATGCGAGACCGGTGCTCGGACCGGGTAGCACCGGCTGGCGAAGCCACATCACAAGCGGTTCGCCGGCGGCGTGGTGCGGGTGTCGAGTCCGCAGGGACGCTTCGCCGACGGTGCTGCGCAGATCGACGACGAGCCTGCCACCTCTGTGGGACGACGGTTCTCCATGCGGTTATGGATGCCCGGAACCTGTTCTGGTGCCCCACCCCTCAGCCTCATTGAATGCGGACGGCCCTCGGGCTGAATCGAGCACTACCCGTCAGCCGCGGGCCGCGCCCTCCGGCCAGACGATCTAGACGGGAAGGTTCCCGTCCCTGGCGCGATCTACCCTGCCCGCGTCGTCGAACCCCGTCACTCGCACGGTGTCCGCGCGGGACAGCAAGTCATCGAACTGCTCGGCATGGTCCGGCTTCACCTTGCGCTCTCGGTAATTGTGCGACGGCAGAACAACTTCCAGCCGCCCACCGGCGTCGACCACAGCTTGCGCGAACACACTCTCGGCACCACGCGCGATGCAGCTGACGCCGACCAGTTCGGCCGGATCTCCGGGATCTCGACCCCGCATGGGGCGCTCGTCGGCAGTTGTTGGGCTCGCCGTACCTCACGACCGACAGGATGGCGTCACCTTCGCCGAAAGGCTTTCCGGGAGTCAAGTTCTGGGCGACGACGATCCAGTTGCGGTCGAGGACCTGATGGCGGCCTTTGCCTCGAGGACTTCAGATCGTAGTCCTGCGCGAGGGCATCCGACCACGCTATGCACGGCGACGCATCGGTATGGGCGACAGCCATCCCGATCGAATCGGCAATCGAATCGATTACCGAATCCGCATCTAGTCGGACATCAGCCCGGCTGACAGGTGGGGCACCAGAAGAGGTTTCGGGCGTCCATTACCGCGTGGACGACTGTGGTGCCGCAGAGGCGGCAGGGTTCGCCGACGCGGCGGTAGACGTAGGTGCGGGGGCGGTCCGCCGCGTAGGAGGGGGCGCCGTGGTCGTGTTCGGGGCGCACGACGTGCATCAGTCCCCGGCGGACGCCTACCTTCATCAACTCGACCAAATCGAGCCACATGGCGTCCCACTCGCTGCGGGTCAGGGACTTGCCGGGGCGGTAGGGCGAGATGTTGTGGCGGAAGAGGACTTCCGCTCGATAGACATTGCCGACTCCGGCGAGGACCTTCTGGTCCATCAATAGAGCGCCGATGGGGCGTGACGAGCGGGTGATGCGGTGCCAGGCGCGGTCGGGGTCGGCGTCGCGGCGCAGGGGGTCGGGGCCCAAACGGGAAGTGAGGGCGGCGACTTCGGGGTCGTGGAGGATTTCGCAGGCGGCGGGGCCGCGGAGGTCGGTGCCGTGGAGGTCGCCGGTGCGGCCGCCGCCGATGAGGCGCATGCGGACCTCGCCGACGGGATCGTCCATGGGGACCGGGGATTCGGTGAATTTGCCGTACAGGCCCAGGTGGACGTGCAGGGTGACGCCCGAATCATAGTGGTGGAGAAGGTGTTTGCCGTACGCCTCGGCGCGGGTGAGGACGCGGCCGTGGATCAGGGCCGCGCCGTCGGCGAATCGGCCCTGCGGGCTGGAGACGGAGACCGGACCGCCGGCGAAGCGCTTGTGGTGCAGCTTCGCCAGGCGGTGCAGCGTATGGCCTTCGGGCACAGGTCAGTTCGGGAGGGCCGGGGGGACGCCGGTCTTCTCGTACTCGGCGAGGATGTCGATGCGGCGCTGGTGGCGCTCCTCGTCCGACCACGCGGTGGTCATGAAGGCGTCGACGATGGCGAGCGCCTCGGAGGTGGTGTGCATGCGGCCGCCGATGCCGAGCAGCTGCGCGTTGTTGTGCTGGCGCGCGAGCTGGGCGGTCTCCACGCTCCAGCCGAGGGCGCAACGGGCGCCGGGCACCTTGTTGGCGGCGATCTGCTCGCCATTGCCGGAACCGCCGAACACGAAGCCCAGCGAACCCGGGTCGGCGACGACGCGGCGGGCGGCCTCGATGCAGAAGGCCGGGTAGTCGTCGAGGGCGTCGTATTCCAGCGCGCCGCAGTCGACGACCTCGTGGCCCTGGCTCTCCAGGTGAGCCTTGACGTGGTTCTTCAGTTCGAAGCCGGCATGGTCGGCACCCAGGTATACGCGCATGGCAGCGATTCTGTCAGGACGCCCGCGCCCGATCGGAAAGGGGGCTCTCACCCGGCGGCGCGGACCGTGAGTCGCGCCACCGCGAGCCCGCGAGCGACCCGCAACGAGGCCGAACCGCGGACCTCGGTGAAACGTACTATCCAGGCATGACGTCCGACGACAATTCACCACCGCCGAACGCCTACGGGGGACAACCGGCCGGCAGCCCGCCGGGGCAGCCGCCCACCGGCAGCTATCCCGTCGGCGGCCCGCCTGCCCAACCGCCCACCGGCGGCTACCCGCCCGTGATCAATGGCGCGACCGGCTGGGATCCGCGCCTGGGCCCGCCGGGTTGGGCTCCGCAGCAAGCGTATTCGCCGCCCCCGCCGCCGATCGTGCAGCAGACCCGCGGCCTGTCCCCGTACGGGATGCCCGCGCGGCACAACTGGGAGATCCCGCTGCTGGTGATCGTCGTGATCATCACGGTGATCGCGTACCTGTTCGCACTGCTGTTGCTGTTCACCGGGAACGCGGACCAGATCACCCTGATCCTGGTGTTCGCGCCGCTGGTGGTCTACCTGATCCGCGGTATGACCTACGCGACCCAGCGCGTCAACGGCGTGAAGATGTCGCCCACGCAGTTCCCCGAGGGCTATCGCATGGTCCAGGAGGCCGCGGCCCGCTTCGGGATGACGAAGGTGCCCGACGCCTACGTGGTGCTGGGCAACGGCCAGATCAATGCCTTCGCCTCCGGCCACGGCTTCCGCCGGTTCGTGGTCGTCTACAGCGACCTGTTCGAAATCGGCGGCGCGGCACGCAATCCCGACGCGCTGGCGTTCATCATCGGCCACGAGGTCGGGCACATCGCCGCCGGGCATGTCTCGTACTGGCGGCAGCTCGGCATGTTCGCCGGATCGTATGTGCCGATCCTGGGCAGCTCGCTGATCCGCTCCCAGGAGTACACGGCCGACAATCACGGCTTCTGCAATCGCCCGCAGGGTGCGCCCGCGGCGATGCAGACCATCGGCGCGGGCAAGTACCTGAACAATCTGGTCGGTTTCGACGAGATGGCCGACCGCGCCGCCCAGGAGAAGGGCTTCTTCGTCTGGATCGTGAACGCCATGTCCAGCCACCCGGTGCTGACCTGGCGCATGTGGGCACTGCGCGACCGCAGCCGCCACGGCAAGTTGTTCTGGCGGCCCTCCGCCCCGCCCGCCCCGCCGATCGCGGCCCAGCCCTACGGCGGTTTCCAGCCGCCCGCCGGATACGGCGTCCCCCAGGCGTACGGCAACGCGCCGCAGCCCTACGGCAATCCGCCGGGGTACGACGGCACGACGTATCAGGAGTACCGCGGCCCGAACTGAGGCCGACGCGAATCGGGCGGGTCCGCACTGGACCCGCCCGATTCACATTCCGCTGAAGATGCTGCGTCAGTCGAAGACCGGATCCTCGGTGCGAGTCCGCTTGAGCTCGAAGAAGTGCGGGTACGAAGCCAGCGCGACCGCTCCGTCCCACACCTTGCCCGCCTCCTCGCCGCGCGGAATCCGCGACAGCACCGGCCCGAAGAACGCGGTGTCGTTGATGTGGATGGTCGGCGTGCCGACATCCGGCCCGACCTTGTCCATGCCCGCGTGGTGCGACGCCTTCAACGCCTCGTCGAAGTCGGTGCTCTGCGCGGCCGCGGCCAGCTCGGCGGGCAGCCCCACCTCGGCCAGCGATTCGGCGATGATCTGCGCGAGCAGCTCGGCACGCGAGCCGTCCTCGCGCTCATAGTCGGCGCGGCGGTTGTGCAGCCGGGTGCCCATGGCGGTGTACAGCGGCAGCAGCACCTTGTCGCCGTGCTCGGCCGCGGCGGCGATGGCGACCCGGACCGGACCCCATCCGGTCGCGAGCAGCTCCTCGTACTGCGGGGGCAGCCCCTCGCGGCCCTCGTTGAGGACCGACAGGCTCATCACGTGGAAGTGCGCCTCGATATCGCGGACCTGCTCGACCTCGAGGATCCAGCGGGAGGTGATCCAGCACCACGGGCACAGCGGGTCGAACCAGAAATCGACCCGGTCCTTCTTGGTGTCGCTCACAGGGAAGTCCTTTCGCAGTTCTCGGCGGCCGGGGGCACGGCCGTCCCCCATGCGCAACAACCGGGATTGTTGCCGATATTTCCGCTCGGCCCGACTCGGCCGGGTCTAGGGTCGGATTATCGGCCTCGTCGGGAGATCACGTCCTGGTGGGCGGACCCGACCGCGTGAGCAGGGAGGTTTCGGCATGACCACAGCCAGGTTCGTCATCGCGGGAGGTGGGCTGGCCGCGGCCAAGCTCGCGGAAGCCTTGCGCGCCAATGACTTCGACGGAACGGTGACGCTCATCGGCACGGAGTACCACCTGCCGTACGAGCGGCCGCCGCTGTCCAAGGAGCATCTGCTGGGCAAGAAGGCCCTGGTCGACTTCACCGTCGATCCGGCGCAGTGGTATCGCGACCACCATGTCGAGGTGATGCCGGGTACCACCGTCACCGCCGTGGACCGCGCCACGAAAACCGTTGCGCTGCCGGACGGTACGACACTGCCCTACGACAAGCTGGCACTGGCCACCGGATCCCGGCCGCGGCTGCTGCGCCTGCCGGGCGCGGACGCCGAGGGCGTGCACGTGCTGCGCACCATCGAGGATTCCGACGCGCTGCTCGCCCTGTTCGGCACCGCACGGCGACTGGCCGTCATCGGGGCCGGATGGATCGGGCTCGAGGTGACCGCGGCGGCGCGGGCAGCGGGCGTGGAAGTGACTGTGCTGGAAACGGAATCGGTGCCGTTGCAGGCCGCGCTGGGCACCGAGATGGGTGAGGTGTTCGCCCAGCTGCATCGCGACCACGGGGTCGATCTGCGGCTCGGGGTGAAGGTCGGCGAGATCGCCACCTCGGGCGGCAAGGCCACCGGCGTGCGCCTCGACAACGGCACCCTCATCGAGGCGGACGCGGTCCTGATGGCGGTGGGCGCGCGGCCCAATATCGAATTGGCCGCCGACGCCGGGCTGGCCGTGGGCGGCGGCGTCCTGGTGGACGAGAGCCTGGCCACCAGCGATCCCGACATCGTCGCGGTCGGCGATATCGCCGATCAGCAGCATCCGGTACTGGGGCAGCGAATCCGGGTGGAGCACTGGGCGAACGCGCTGAACCAGCCCGCGGTGGCGGCGCTGACCATGCTCGGGAAACCGGCCGTGTACGACCGGCTGCCGTATTTCTTCACCGATCAGTACGACCTCGGCATGGAGTACACCGGCTATGTCGGGCCCAAGCAGCAGGCGCACGTGGTGGTGCGCGGCGATCTGGGCAAGCGTGAATTCGTCGCGTACTGGCTCGATTCCGGCAATCGGGTACTGGCGGGAATGAACGTGAACGTGTGGGATGTGACGGACAAGATCAAGCAGCTGATCCTCGGCGGCGAGGCCGTGGATCCCGAGACCCTGTGACCACCGTCACATAGCTCGGAGCGCAGGGTGCGTCGCGAGGGCGTGCGTGGCTCCGACCCGTTGATGAGAGCGCCGCCCGGCGCACCCCACCGCAAGGAGCCGACCGTGAAGTACATGCTGATCAAGACCTACTCCCCCGCCGCCTACTGCGACACGTCCGTCGGCGACTGGGAACCCGAGGAGATCCAGGCGCACATCGACTTCCAGCGCACCCTCGGCGAGGAGCTGGCCAAGTCCGGCGAACTCGTCGACGCCCAGGGCCTCTCCGATCCGGGCCAGGCCCGCATCGTCATGTCCGACGGCCGTTCCGCGCCGGTGGTCACCGACGGGCCGTTCCCCGAGACCAAGGAATTCCTGGCCGGATACTGGATCGTCGACGTCGATTCGCCCGAGCGGGCCGTCGAGATCGCCGCCAAGGCCTCGGCCGCGCCCGGCCCCGGCGGCAAGCCGATCGGCGAGTACATCGAGGTCCGCCCGATCATGAGCGCACCCCCCGCCGCCGAGCTCTGATGCCGGACCCGACCCTCGAGGACCTGCTCCGCGATCTCGCGCCGCAGGTCCTCGGCGCGCTCGTCCGCCGCTACGGCGACTTCGACGCCGCCGAGGACGCCCTCCAGGAAGCCCTCCTCGCCGCCGCCACCCAATGGCCCGCCGACGGCCGCCCCGACAACCCCCGCGCCTGGCTCATCTCCGTCGGCCAACGCCGCATGATCGACAGCATCCGCGCCGACATCTCCCGCCGAAACCGCGAGGAAGCCAACGCAATCCACGATCCGGAGCGGTTGAACGGCGCGACACCCGACCCCTCGGACGCGGCGATCGCGCGACTGGAGGGCGACAGCTGGGGACGGCTCGCTCTGCGTGATCTCGAACCGGCGGGCGCGGACCGCGATTACACGCTCACACTGTTCTTCCTGTGCTGTCATCCGGCACTGTCGCCCGCGAGTGCGATCGCGTTGACGCTGCGTGCGGTCGGCGGGCTCACCACCGAGGAGATCGCGCGGGCCTTCCTGCTGCCGGAACGCACCATGGCGCAACGGATCACGCGCGCCAAGAAGCGGCTGGCCGCCGAGGAGCGACCGTTCGCCATGCCCGCGGAGTCGAACGGGCAACGGGCGGAATGGGATACGCGGCTCGACAGTGTGCTGCGGGTGCTCTACCTTATCTACACCGAGGGCCACACCAGCGGCGGCGAACGACTACGCCGGGCCGATCTGTCGACAGAGGCGATTCGCCTGACCCGTGCGCTGTTTCGCGCGCTCCCCGACAATCCCGAGGTCACGGGACTCCTCGCCATGCTGCTGCTCACCGAGGCCCGGCGCGCGGCCCGCACCGGTGAACACGGCGAACTGATCCCCCTCGCCGAACAGGATCGCAGCCTCTGGGACCGCGAAATGATCATCGAGGGCGTCCGCCTCGCGACCGCGTCGGTCCGCAGCGGCCTCATCGGCCAGTATCAAATCCAGGCCGCCATCGCCGCCCTCCACGCCCAGGCCCTACGCCCAGAAGACACCGACTGGCCCCGAATACTGTTGCTGTACAACGCCCTCGAACGCCAATCCCCCAACCCCATGGTCACCCTCAACCGTGCCGTCGCCCTGGCCATGGTCCACGGCCCCCAGGCGGGCCTGGACCTGACCGACACACTCCGGGATTCCCTCTCCGGCAATCACCGGTTGGACGCCGTCCGAGGTCACCTCTACGAAATGGCAGGCGACCCAGAAGAAGCCATCGCCGCTTACACCTCCGCCGCCCGCCAAACCACCAGCCTCCCCGAACGCAACTACCTGACCATCCGAGCCGCCCGCCTCCGCCGCCCTTGACCGGTCAGGCGGCGGCCGTGCGGAAGGCGGTGGGGCTGAGGCCGCGGTGGCGTTTGAAGGCGGCGGAGAAGCCGAAAGGGTCTGCGTAGCCTACGGATTTGGCTATTTGGGCGATGGTGAGGTCGGTGTCGGTGAGGAGTTCCTCGGCCTCGTCCATGCGGGCGGCGGTCAGGTAGGCCAGTGGTGGCTGGCCCATGACTGCGGCGAAGCGTTTGGCGAAAAGCGCTCGGGAGACCCGGGATTCGGCGGCGAGGGAGGCGACGCTCCAGGGGGCCGACAGGGTGGTGTTGATAGCGTGCAGGGCCGGGGCGACGATCGGGTCGGAGAGGCCGCGAAACCAGGTGGGGGCGTCGGGTCCGGCCTGTTCGAACCAGGTGCGCAGGGTGCAGACCAGACTCCAGTCGAGCAGACGATCCATCATGGCCTGGGAGCCCGCGCTCTGATCGACGGCCGAGGCGGCGGCCTGTTCGAACCAGGCGCAGGTGTCCATGTTCTCGTGGATCGTGAGCACCGGCGGGAGGGCGCGCAGCAGGCGGTCGTGGCGGCGGGAGGAGGCGCGGTAGGCGCCGACCAGCAGGGCGGTGGCGTCCGCTTCACCGCCCCAACGGATTCCGGTGAGTTCCTCACCCTCACACTCGGAATCACCGGTGAAGCAGGCGATCTCGTACTCGGTGGCCGGACTGTTCGGACCAGCATGAGCATCATTGAAATCCCCTGATATGAGCCGGAATTCGTCGGTGATGCGGATCAGGGCGGTGTCGCCGACGCCAAGGGTTCGCTCCTCGCCGTCCGGCAGCCGCAGGATACCGCCGCCACGCATGACGGTGATCATGGTGAGTGGAGCGCGGTCGGGGAAGCGGATGGTCCAAGGCGCGGGCATGACGGCGTGCGTGAGCACCGACCCTTCGGCTCGAATGCCGCTCAATAGTTTGCTCAGGGGATCCACCCGATCGAGCGTAGACGAATTCCTATCGATCGGAGCTTTCCACCCATGGATCGTCCACGCGAGACCGGGTCTACTGGAGTCACCGGAACGAACAACCGCCCCGATCCAGGAGGAATTCCTTGTCGCACAACGGTATCGACCAGCCCCGCACGGCCCTGGTCGTGGTCGCCCACCACCGCTCCGATTCCCTCACCGCGCACATCGCCCGCCGGGCCGCCGCCCAGCTGGAGGCCGCCGGATACCGCATCGACCTGCTGGATCTGCATGCCGAGGGCTTCGATCCGCGCATGACCGAGGCCGATCAACCCGACTGGGGCAATCGCGAGAAGACCTACTCCCCCGAGGTCCACCAGCACATGGACCGAATTCTGGCCGCCGACCTCGTGATCGCGGCGTTCCCCGTCTACTGGGCGAGCGTCCCCGCCGTGCTCAAGGGCTGGATCGATCGGGTCTGGAACTACGGTTTCGCCTACGGCCGCAGCAAGCCCCGACTGGCGGGCAAGCGCATGCTCTGGCTGGGCCTGGCCGGCGCCGCCGCCGACGATGCGCTGATCCCGTTCATGCAGCAGACCCTCGAGGGCCAGCTCAACATGGGAATCGCCTACTACTGCGGCTTCTCGCACTCGACCGTCGGCCTGCTACCCGATGCCGAGGAGCGCCGCCAGCGCATCGACGCCGACGGCACGCTGCTCATCAATGCCCCGACCGTCGGCGCGGAACGCGAGGCCCAGTACGCCGCCCTGGAGCGACAGGCCGACGGGTTCGTCGCGAACTTCCTTGCCGCCCAGTCAGTTCCGGCTTAGAGCCGTGGTTTCGGCTCAGCCCTGGACGCCGTTCCAGGTGTTGCCGGTGATGAGTTCGTAGGCCTGGACGTACTTCTGCCGGGTCACGTCGACCACCTCGGCCGGAATCTCGGGACCCGGGTACTCCTTGTTCCAGCCGGTCGAGGTCGACCAGTCGCGCACGAACTGCTTGTCGAACGACTTCTGCGGACGCCCCGGCTCGTAGTCGTCGGCGGGCCAGAAACGCGAGGAGTCGGAGGTCAGCACCTCGTCGCCGACGGTGAGAACGTCACCGTCCCAACCGAGTTCGATCTTCGTATCGGCGATGATCACACCGTTGGCGGCGGCGTGCTCGGCCCCGCGGGCGTAGATCGAGAGGGTCAGGTCGCGCAGCTGCTCGGCGACCTCCTTGCCCTCCTGGTTCACCACGTCCTCGAAGCTGATCGGCTCGTCGTGCCCGGCGTCGGCCTTGGTGGTGGGGGTGAAGATGGGCTCGGGCAGCTTGTCGCCGTCGCGCAGGCCGGGCGGCAGCGCGATGCCGGACACGGTGCCGGAGCGCTGGTATTCGGCCAGCCCGCCGCCGGTCAGGTAGCCGCGCGCGATGCACTCGACCTTCACCATCTTCAGCGGCTTGACCCGCACGCCGCGGCCCGCGAACTCGGCGGGCACGTCGGTGGTGGACAGAATGTGGTTGGGCACATCGGAGAAGAACCCGAACCACCAGTTCGACAGCTGGGTGAGCAGCGCGCCCTTGTCCGGGATCGGGGTGGGCAGCACCACGTCGTACACCGACACCCGGTCGGATGCGACCAGGATCAGCGAGTCGCCGTCCTCGTACAGGTCGCGCACCTTACCGGCGTGGATGTGCTTCAACGGTCCTCCTCGTGCTGGGGCGATTGCTGCCGCCGCAGAGCTTACCGACGGCCCGACCTGCCCCTTGACCCGCGGTCGAGCGCTCGGAACTTCCTGACGTGGCATTGTGGGGAACGTCGCGTCCGCGCGGGGCCGCGAGTGGAGAATTGTTCGGTCCGCTCGAGTGTCCCCGCGTGGACGCATCGCATCACGCGTCGACCGTGGGCAGCGTCGCCCACCACACCGGACGCACCTGCACGGCAGCAGTTCTCCGAGAGCTAAGGAGCCCACCCTTGTCCGCACCGAATCTCACCCGCGAGCAGGCGATCGAACGCGCCGCGACGGTCCAGGTGGAGAACTACCGGGTCGAATTGGACCTGACCGGGCAGCCCACCAATGCCGACGAGCCGCGCCGTGAGAGCTTCCACACCAAGTCGACGGTGACCTTCACCGCGACGCCGGGTGCGCAGACCTTCATCGATTTCGTGGGCGCGGGCGTGCGCTCGGCCGTCCTCAACGGCGTGCCGCTGGACGTGAGCGGCTACGACGAGGAGCAGGGCCTGACCCTGCCGAACCTGGCCGCCTCCAACGAGCTCGTGGTCGAGGCCGACGGCGAGTACTCCAACACCGGCGAGGGCCTGCACCGCTTCGTCGACCCGACCGACAACAAGGTCTACCTGTACTCGCAGTTCGAAACCGCCGACTGCAAGCGCATGTTCGCCTGCTTCGACCAGCCGGACCTCAAGGCCACCTACGACGTGATCGTCACCGCGCCGGAGGACTGGGAGGTCATCTCCAACGGCGCGGTCGTGGACACGCACAAGATCGGCACCGTGGTCCGCCACACCTTCGCCACCACCCCGCGCATGAGCACCTACCTGGTCGCGCTCATCGCCGGCCCCTACGCCAAGTGGACCGACACCTACAGCGACGCGCACGGCGAGATCCCGCTCGGCATCTACTGCCGCGCCTCGCTGGCCGAATTCATGGACGCCGAACGGCTTTTCACCGAGACCAAGCAGGGCTTCGGCTTCTACCACACAAATTTCGGTGTGCCCTACGCCTTCGGCAAGTACGACCAGCTGTTCGTCCCCGAATTCAACGCGGGCGCAATGGAGAACGCGGGCGCGGTCACCTTCCTGGAGGATTACGTCTTCCGCTCCAAGGTCACCCGCGCCTCCTACGAGCGCCGCTGCGAGACCGTGCTGCACGAGATGGCGCACATGTGGTTCGGCGACCTGGTCACCATGAAGTGGTGGGACGACCTGTGGCTGAACGAGTCGTTCGCGACCTTCGCCTCGGTGCTGTGCCAGGTCAGCGCGACCGAATACTCCAATGCCTGGACCACTTTCGCCAATGTCGAGAAGTCCTGGGCGTACCGGCAGGACCAGCTGCCCTCCACCCACCCGATCGCCGCCGACATCCCGGATCTGGCCGCGGTCGAGGTGAACTTCGACGGCATCACCTACGCCAAGGGCGCTTCGGTGCTCAAGCAGCTGGTGGCCTACGTCGGCGAGGCGCCGTTCCTGGCGGGCCTGCGCGACTACTTCACCGAACACGCCTACGGCAACGCCACTTTCGACGATCTGGTGGGCGCGCTGGAGAAGGCGTCGGGCCGCGACCTGTCGGACTGGGGCGCGCAGTGGCTCAAGACCACCGGCCTGAACATCCTGCGCCCGGACTTCACCGTGGACGCGGACGGCAACTTCACCTCCTTCACCGTCATCCAGGAGGGCGCGGAGCCCGGCGCCGGTGAGCGCCGCGTGCACCGTCTCGCCATCGGCGTCTACGACGACCAGGATGGAAAGCTGGTGCGCACCAAGCGCGTCGAGCTCGACATCGACCCGGCCGAGCGCACCGAGGTGCCGGAGCTGGTCGGCGTCGGCCGCGGCAAGCTGGTGCTGATCAACGACGACGACCTCACCTACTGCTCGGTCCGCCTCGACGCCGACTCGCTCGACACCGTGGTGGCCCGCATCGCCGATATCGCCGAGCCGCTGCCGCGCACCCTGGCCTGGTCGGCCGCCTGGGAGATGACCCGCCAGGCCGAGATGAAGGCCCGCGACTTCGTGGCGCTGGTGCAGTCCGGCGTCGGCGCGGAAACCGAGATCGGCGTCGTGCAAAGGCTTCTCATGCAGGCGAGCACCGCGCTCGGCGCCTACGCCGACCCGGAGTGGGCGACCGCGCAGGGCTGGCCCGCCTACGCCGACCGCCTGCTGGAACTGGCGCGCGAGGCCGGTGCGGGCTCGGACCACCAGCTGGCCTTCGTCAACGCGCTCACCGGCGCGGTGCTCGCGGACCGGCACGTGCAGGTGCTGCGGCAACTGCTCGCCGGTGATCCGGCGGGCGTGGGCCTGCCGGGCCTGACCGTCGACACCGATCTGCGCTGGCGGCTCACCCAGGCGCTCGCGGCAGCCGGGGCCATCGACTCCGACGGCGTCGAAACCCCGCTCATCGACGAGGAATTGGCGCGCGACAACACCGCCGCGGGCCGCCGCCAGGCCGCTGCGGCCGCCACCGCCCGCCCGCAGGCCGCGGTCAAGGAGCAGGCGTGGGACACCGTCATGAACGATGACTCGGTCGCCAACATCACCACCCGCGCCATCGTCGCCGGCTTCGCACCGGCGGGTCAGGCGAATTTGCTGACGCCTTATGTGGAGCGGTATTTCGCCGAGATCCCGGCGGTGTGGGAGCGCCGTTCCAGCGAGGTCGCCCAGACCGTCGTGGTCGGTCTCTACCCGCACTGGGCCATCACCGACGAGGCGGTGGCGGTCGCGGACAAGTTCCTCGCCGGTGAGCACCCGCCCGCCCTGCGCCGCCTGGTGGTCGAGGGCAAGGCGGGCATCGAGCGCTCGCTGCGCGCCCGCGCCTTCGACCGCGGCTAGAAACCGACAGCGCGGCAACGCGTTTCACACGGCGACGGCCCTCCCGGAAGATCCGGGAGGGCCGTCGTCTTGCCCCGGAAAGGGTCGGGGCCGATCCGGGATTCCCAATTCCCCTAACACTCAGCACATTAGGGCTCGCGGACCCGGCTCAGAAGACCGCCGAACCAGTGCCCCTGATTTCGGGGTCCCGACGCACGCCGCCCCGGTCCCGACGCGCGCTGCCGTGAGCGGATCTGCTCACAGCAGCGTGGCGGGGCTTTCGCCGACCGATTGCGGCACCGTGAAGTCATGGCTGAGAACAAGACTCCGATGTTCAACTGGCGGACCCGCGAACAGCTCTACGCCCGCCGGGTGCTGGTCCTGGACGGCGCACTCGACGATGACAACGGCACCCTGCTGATGACCCAGCTGATGGCGCTGGCGGCCGAGGATCCGGAGGCGGGTATCTCGCTGTGGATCCACTCACCCGGCGGGTCGGTGCCGTCCATGCTCGCCATCCGCGACGTGATGCGCCTGGTGCCGTGCGAGGTGTCCACCCTGGCACTCGGATTGGCATGCAGCGCAGGACAATTCCTGCTCTCCGCGGGCACCCCGGGGCGTCGCTACGCACTCCCGCACGCCCGGGTGCTCATGCATCAGGGTTCGGCGGGCATCGGCGGCAGCGCGGTCGAGGTTGAGGTGCAGGCCGACGATCTGCGCTACACCGTGCAGACCGTGCTCGGCCTGATCGCGCAGGACACCGGCCAGCCCTACGAGCAGGTCTTCGAGGACTCCCTGCACGACCGCTGGTTCACCGCCACCCAGGCCCGGGAGTACGGCTTCATCGACCACATCGTGGAGTCGTTCAACCAAGTCATCCCCGAACGCCATCGCCTGGGTATTTCGGCGTAATTCCCAGGGCCCCAGCACTTCTCCAGGAGGCACCCCGTGACCAGCTACACCATCCCGAACGTGATCGCCCGCGACCCGCGCGGCGAACGCATCATGGACGTCTACTCGCACCTGCTCACCGAGCGCATTGTCTACCTCGGCACCCCCATCGACTCCGGCGTCGCCAACGCCCTCATCGCCCAGCTCCTGCACCTGGACGCCGAGAGCCCCGGCCAGGACATCAACCTCTACATCAACTGCGAGGGCGGCGACCTGTCGGCGATGCTCGCCATCTACGACACCATCCAGCACATCCAATCCCCCGTGGTCACCACCTGCGTCGGCCAGGCCATCGCGGTCGGCGCGGTGCTGCTGGCGGGCGGCGCGAAGGGCCGCCGCAATGTCCTGCCCCACTCCCGAATCGTCCTGCACCAGCCCGCGATCCGAGGCCAGGGCACCATCCCCGACCTCATCCTCCAGGCCGACGAAATCGTCCGCATGCGAGCCCAGGTGGAGGCCATCCTCGCCGCCCACACCGGCCAATCCCCCGAAACCCTCCGCCGCGACACCGACCGCGACCGAGTCTTCACCGCCGAAACCGCCCTCGCCTACGGCCTGGCCGACCAAATCCTCGGCCCCCGAGCCTGATTCGAGATCTACGCGGCGAGCAGGAGAGCCTGACCGGAGCAGCGCTGGGGCGCGGTGGTGCGGGTGAAGGAGGCCAGCTGACGACGATGCAGTTCCTGGGCCACCTGCAAGGTGAGGCCGCTCAGGGTGGTGCCCAGGGCTCCGGCCAGGGCGGCGATCATCTCGCTCGAGGGCTCCTTGCGGCCGCGTTCGACCTCGGACAGGTACTGGGGTGAGATACCCGCCCGGCCAGCGGTTTCGGTGAGTTTCTCACCGAGATCCAGACGGCGCGAGCGGAGTTGCTCGCCGAGGGCCTCGCGCCACAGCGGTTCTCGCGCGGGGGACTTGGCCGCGGGCTTACCCCGCTCCCGGCCCGTCTCGTCGAGACCACCGGGAATCGCTGTCAAACGCGGATGCTCGGACATATTCCGAGCGTAGGTTCTCCCGGCCCGCCGCCGCGCCTCGATCTGCTGAGAGCGAACTCCGGGGAAATGAACAACGGCCCGGTCCCCCAGGGACCGGGCCGTATTCGTGCTTACGAACTAGACGCGCCCGATGGTGGCGGCCATGACGCGAACCGCGGACACCAGGCCGTCGATCAGGTCGCCCTGACGGAAGGAGCTGAGGGCGGCGGTGGCGCCGAGCTGGCAGACGCGGTCGTTGGCGCGCTCGGCGACGTCGCGGCCGGAGCGAACCTCGACGGAGTTGGTGTTCGGGTCCACCGCGATCAGGACCGAGCGGGCGGCCTCGGGGGTGGACGGGAACAGGGCGTCGACGCCTGCCGCGGAGTCGGCGCCCAGGTCACCGATGAAGATGTTGAAGCGCACCTTGGTGGCCCGGGTGGCATCGGTGAGAGCGTTGTCCATGAGCAGCCGCTCGCGGTCGGTGAACGGCGCGTCGTTGAAGATGTCGCCGGCCTCGTGCACACCGGAGACCCGGCCGCTGGAGGTGATCGCCCAGCCGTGGGGTAGGTCGGCCTCGTTCACCGCGGGCCAATTAGAACTTGCCACTTGCCCGGCCTCCGATCAGGTCCGCGGGGGCGGATTCGATAGCCGCATGGTCACCATGCGAATCAGCAGTGTCGTGGTGGCCGGATCCGGTCACCTCGTCGGTCGCGCTCCACAGCACCGGGGGCTGGGTCCACGTGTCACCGAGTTCGTAGTGTGCCGGCTTCTTGCCCGGCAGCGGCTTGCCGAGGAACGACAATCCGGCGATCACCAGATAGATCGCGACCGGGATGCCGACGTAGATCAGCACTGTCTGGAGAATGCTCACGGGGGCAACGGTAGTCGATGCCGCGTCGACTACTACGACCGGTAAGGGTTATGCGACCGTGTCGTAACAATCACCTTTCAGACCAACCGGACCTTTTCTCGAGGCCAACCAGGGCTGTCTTCAGACCAGCCACGCCGTCGAGTTGGCCGGCAGTTTCCTTCCGTTGATCGGTGCGCTCGTCAGCAGCACGTCCCCGGCGGGCAGCAGAATCGGCGCGTCGGTGGCATTGAGCACGCACAGCAATCCGCCCTCGCGGCGGAACGCCAGGCAGCCCGGCGGGCTCCCGTACCACTCCAGCCCGCCCGCGAATTCCGGCCGCGCGGCCCGCGATTCGATGGCCATCCGATACAGCGACAGCATCGAGTCCAGCCGCTCCAACTGGGTCTCCACGGTCACCGCCGCCCACTCCGGCGGCATGGGCAGCCACGGGCGCCCGGTGGTGAAGCCGAACGGCGGCCGGTCCCCCTCCCACGGCAGCGGCACCCGGCAGCCGTCCCGGCCGCGCTCGGTGTGCCCGGAGCGCTCCCAGGTCGGATCCCGCAGGACCTCCTCGGGCAGGTCGTCGACGTTCGGCAGCCCCAATTCGGCGCCGTTGTAGACGAATACGGCACCGGGCAGCGCCAGCTCCACCATGATCATGGCCCGCGCCCGCGCCTGCCCGACGGATCCGCCGCCGTAGCGGGTGACCTCGCGCTCGATGTCGTGATTGGACAGCGTCCAGGTGGGCGAGGCCGCGACCCCGGCGACCGCGTGCAGCGAATTGTCGACGGCGGCGCGAATCCGCTCCGGCTGGAACGGGGTTTGGGCCAGCCGGAAGTTGAAGGCCAGGTGTAGCTCGTCCGGGCGGACGTATTCGCCGAAGCGGGTGTTGTCGTTGACCCAGACCTCGCCGATGGACACCGCGTGCGGGTACTCGTCCATCACTTTGCGGATGCGCCGGTGGATCTCGTGCACACCGGGATTGTTGAAGCGCGGATCGTCGTCGTCGAGGTGCAGCATCTGGGTCGGGATGTGCTCCATATCGGGCAGGCCCTCCGGCTTGGCCATGCCGTGCGCGACATCGAGCCGGAACCCGTCCACCCCGCGGTCCAGCCAGAACCGCAGGGTCTGCTCGAAATCGGCTGCCACCTCCGGGTTTTCCCAGTTCAGATCGGGTTGCTCGGCCGCGAAGATGTGCAGGTACCACTGCCCGGGTCTGCCGTCCGCCTCGGTCACCCGGGTCCAGGCCGGACCGCCGAAGATGCTCGGCCAATTGTTCGGCGGCACAGCGCCGTCCGGCCCGCGGCCGTCCTGGAACCAGTAGCGCGCCCGCTCCGGACTGCCCGGCCCCGCCGCCAGCGCCGCCCGGAACCACGGGTGCTGATCGCTGGTGTGATTGGGCACCAGGTCCATGGTCACCCGCATGTCCCGGTCGTGCGCCTCGGCGATGATCTCCTCCAGCGCCTCGATCCCACCGAAGAGCGGGTCGATATCGCGCGGATCGGAGACGTCGTAGCCGCCGTCGGCCATGGGCGAGCGCATCACCGGGCAGATCCACAGCGCGTCCACCCCGAGTAGTTCGAGATAGCCCAGCTTGTCGCGTAATCCGCCCAGATCGCCCACCCCGTCACCGCCGGAGTCGGCGAAGGAACGCGGGTAGACCTGGTAGAACACGGCCGATCGCCACCACGGGACCCCCGCGTCCCCATCCCCGGCAGCTACCGAAATGTCACTCACAGCCGTAATGGTGCCAAAGCACACCGACTTTCGCGGGTGCGTTGTCAGTACTTGTCCAGTTTCAGCAAATGATCAGCGGCGTCCTGCGGACAAGCGGAAACCCTGTGGGACGCTGCGACTTCTGCGGAACGAATTCAGAAAGGCGAGTTCATGAGCGAATTGGCGGCCATCTCGAAGTAGTTGAGCAGCTGCTGCCGGTGCTCCGCGTCGAGCACCTCGGGCTCGATCTCCGCCACCGCGATGTGCATGGCCCGCAGCCACGCGTCGCGCTCGATCGGGCCCACCTTGAACGGCATGTGCCGCATCCGCAGCCGCGGATGCCCGCGCTCGTCGGAGTAGGTCCGCGGCCCGCCCCAGTACTGCTCGAGGAACATTCGCAGCCGGCGCTCGGCGGGACCCAGATCCTGCTCCGGATACAGCGGCCGCAACACCTCGTCCGCGGCCACCTCGCGATAGAAGGCCGCCACGATCCGGTGGAAGGTCTTCTCACCGCCCACGGCCTCGTAGAAGGATGTTGCGGTCTGCTCGCCGGAAGTCACGCCCCCATTGTGCCCGTGCCGTCGATTCGCGGCCCGTTTCGGGGTCTCGACCGGGCGATCGGGCACCCGGAAAAGCACCCGTGCACAACCGTCACATCCTGTTCATCCGAATGTGCCCCGCAATGTGGTGAAAGAGATGGCATTGTGCGCGAAACCATGGTCAACTGGGTGGCAGTCTGCCGAGATACCACACAATCGGACGAATACGAAACCGGGGTATGGCCCATGAAGCAGCGGCACGGCGCCCGTCACGAGGCGCGCACGCATCGACAACTCCAGCCCGCCGACGTCCACAATCGTGGGTCGGGGGCTACTCCGCTGCATTTATTGTCCGAACATTCTCATTCCGAGCATCACCCGGCCGCGCATCCCGAGCCGGCCCATCCGGGCGACCATCGCGAACATTCGCATCATCCGCCCACCGCAGCACCCGTTCCCGCCTGGGCCAAGCGCCGCGTGCTGCTTCTGAACGCCACGTACGAGCCGCTCACCGCCCTGTCCGCGCGTCGCGCCATCGTGCTGCTGATCTGCGACAAGGCCGATGCCGTGCACGACAATCCGGAGGGTCCGGTCGTGCATTCCGCCGGGACCTCGGTGGCGCTCCCCTCGGTGATCCGATTACGCACCTATGTGCGCGTCCCGTACCGGGCACGGGTACCGATGACCCGCGCGGCCCTCATGCACCGCGACCGCTATCGCTGCGCCTACTGCGGCGGCAAGGCCGAGACCATCGACCACGTGATTCCGCGCAGCCGCGGCGGCGCGCACTCGTGGGAGAACTGCGTCGCCTCGTGCGCGCCGTGCAATCACCGCAAGGCCGACAAACTGCTGAGCGAACTGGGCTGGGTGCTGCACCATCCGATGGTCGCCCCGAAGGGCCCGCACTGGCGCCTGCTGTCGGCCAGTTCCGAACTGGACCCGACCTGGCTGCAGTATCTCGGCGAGGGCGCGGCCTGAACGCCGGTCAGCTGTATTCGCTGATGAGCATGCCCCAGGTGCCGGGCTCCAGCGCCGCGAAGACGTGGGGCATATCGCCGGGGTAGCAGATGTAGTCGCCGGGTTCGAGCTCGACGGGAGCGTCGGCGGGGCCGACCCGCGCGCGGCCCGCGCACAGCACGACGTGTTCGACGACGCCGCGGCTGTGCGGATCGGACTCACGGGGATGGCCGGGCTCGGCGGTGAGGCGGTAGATGTCGCGCCGGACCGCGGGCGGGGAGGCAGCCAGCAGGGCGATGCGGTACTCGGACTGGCCCGAGGCGAGCGCCGGAGCCTGTCCCGCGCGAATGACCTGAACCTGTGGGCTCGGGGGATCCAGCAGCCGGGAGAACTGGATGTCCAGCGCGATGCAGAGTGCCCACAGGGTTTCGATGCTCGGATTGCCGGAGCCCGATTCCAGTTGGGACAGTGTCGATTTGGCGATTCCGGCGCGACGCGCGACCTCGGTCAGCGAGAGTCCGGAGCGGGCGCGCTCCCGGCGCAGGGCGGCGGCGATGGCCTCTTGCGGAGACTCTGGAGCCTCTGCCGGGGGCAGCGGAATCTCCGACTGAGGCACCTCCCGCAGCGGCGCAGGCAGGGAGCTGTCTGGCTGGGTCATGATGAGGTTCACAGTACCGGGACACAGGGGTGTCCCTTTGACTAACCCGGCCCGCTGTGTTCATTATAGAAAACATGCGTTCGGCATGGCGAACACTCGATCGGGGTGTGCTCACAGGTATCGCGGCGATCTGCCTGGCAGTCGCCATGATCGGCATATCCTACGGCGCTACCGCGGTGACCTCGGGACTGCCCGGCTGGTTGCCGGTGCTCATGAGCATCGCCGTGGTCGCGGGCGGCTCGGAGTTCGTCTTCATCGGCATCCTCACCGCGGGCGGCGGCCTGGTCGCGGCCGTGCTGGCCGGGCTGCTGGTCAACGCGCGGCACCTGCCCTACGGCCTGTCCGTCCCCGATGTGGTCGGCACCGGCTGGCGGCGGCTGCTCGGCACCCACGTCATGAACGACGAATCGGTCGCCATGGCCATGGCCCAGCCGGATCGCGACCGGCGGCGCGCCGCCTACTGGCTGTGCGGCCTCGCGGTGCTGGCGGCCTGGCCGCTCGGCGCGGCCATCGGCGCGGTCCTCGGCTCGGTGGTCCCGGACCCCAATGCCTTCGGCCTCGACGCCGTCTTCCCGGCCGTGCTGTTCTCCCTGGTCCTGCCCGCCCTGCGCGAACCCCTCACCCGCACAGCCGCGTTGGCCGGTGCCGCGGTCGCGGCCGCGACCACCCCGTTCCTGGGCGCGGGCCTGCCGGTGCTGCTGGCGCTGACCGCCGTGCTGCTGGTCGTGCGGCGCGCCGGTGCCGCCGAATCCGATTCGAGCGACGAGACCACCGCGGAGAGCCTCACCACCACCAACGCTGCCGCCACGGCCGGATCCGTCTGATGCGAGCCACCTCCGGGACGACGGTGCGGCGATGACCAAGGCGCTGCTGATGGGTGCGATGGCATTGGCCATCGGCACCTTCGCGTTTCGCTTCGCGGGGCCGATGCTGCGCAGCCGGGTGAAGATCTCGCCGCGCACCGTTCGGCTGCTGGAGATCGCGTCGGTAGTTCTGCTCACGGCGCTGGCGGTCACCACGCTGATGCCCTCGGGCGGTAGCCAATTCGGGTGGGCGCTGCCCGCGGGCGTGCTGGTCGCGGCCGGGCTGGCGTGGAAGCGGGCGCCGCTACTGGTGGTGACCCTGTCCGCCGCTGTGGTCACCGCCGGGCTCCGCGCCTTCGGCATCCACTGACCCGCTCCCCCGTTCAGCGGAGCAGATCAGCCAGCTTCGACCATGCGTCCTCGGCGAATTCGGGGCGGTAGGAGTCGCGGCCGGGGAACAGGAAGCCGTGCGGGGCGGGGTCGTAGACGACGATGTCGTGCTGGATGCCGTTGGCGCTCAGGGCTTCTTCGAGTTCGTCGCGGGCCTCGGCATCGATCAGCGGGTCTTCGCCGCCGAAGAACAGCAGGATGCGGCCGGTGATGCCGGGGGTGGCCTCGACGGTGGGTTCCGGTGTGGACAGCGGGATGTCGGTGTTGGTCAGCCAGCCGGGGTAGAAGGCGGCGGTGGCGGCCAGCGGGAGCTGGGTCGCGGCGTAGTAGGCGACGTGGCCGCCCGCGCTGAAGCCGACCATGTTGAGGGAGACGGCGTTTCGGCGGCGCAGTTCGTCGAGGCAGGCGGCGACGTCGTCGACGACCTCGGGGCGCTCGAGGGTGCGCAGCAGTTCCAGGCCGCGGTCGCGATCGACGTGCAGTTCCAGTTCGGCGCGCGGGGCGACGCGATGGAACAGGTCCGGCATGACGACGATGACGCCCAGTGTGGCGAGACGGTCGGCGGCCGCCCGGGCCGTCGCGTGCAGGCCGTAGATCTCATGGCCCACAACAACTCCGGGGTAAGCGCCCGGCTCCGCGGGACGCGCCACATAGGCGCTCATTACGGATTCGCCGACCTTCAGGTCGACCCACTCGGTCACGATCGCGACATCGCTCATGCCTACCCAAGGTAGAGCACGCGCGCAGTTCAGCCGCCAGTCACGGGTGCGAAGGCCCCGGCGGGCGGGAATCAGTGCGCGAGCAGCGGCAGGGCGGGGCCGCGGCGGCGGGCGACGGAGCCGTAGCGGGCGTCCAGGCGCAGCCAGGTGCGGGCCGCGCGGACGCGCACGATCTCGTCGACCGAGATGCGCCGGGAGTCGGTCTTCTCGCCGCCGTGCGGAATGAAATCCATAGCGGCGAGGGCGAACACGACCCGCATGGGCACCTCGACCTGCTCGCCGCCGCCGGACACGGTGAGCACCGTCTGATCCAGCAGGGCGGCGGGCGGACCGTGGCGGCTGCCGTGCTCCTCCGCCAATTCGGCTCCGCGCTCGGCCAATTCGACGAGCATGCGCGCGGGCACATCGTCGATATGGACGAACCCGGCCTCCGGCGGCAGCGCCGCCCGCCAGGCCGAATCCATGGCGAAGCCGAGGCCAAAAGCCTTGGCCGCGTCCGGCCCGTGCAGGCCCGCGAGGATGGCGTCCCCGCCGACCGACACGTCGTCCATCCCGAGTTCGGCCACCACCGTGCGCACCGCCAGCGCCTCGAAACCGGTTCCGGCCCAGGCGGAGACGTAACGGTCCCCGCGCCGGCGCAGCCGGATGACCGCCGCCGGGTCCAGGCGCAGCGCGTGCGATATGAAGGTGGCCAGGTTCTCGCGTTCCGCGGGATCCGGAACGTGCAGGGTCAGCTGTCCCGACAACGGTCGTTCTCGGTCAGTCCGCCAGCCACAGCGACAGGTAGTCCCGCTCCGCGGTGGTGAGGCGGCGTAGGCGCTGGGTGTCGATGTCGAAGGCGGCCAGCTGGGTGGAGGCGATCACCGCGGGTGCGGAGTCCGGGGCGGCGCCGGCGGCGCGCACCTCGTAGCCCACGGTGAAGTCCACCGCGCGCAGCCGCTCGATCCACATGGACACGTCCAGGGGCGTGTCCTCGTGCCGCAGCTGCCCCTTGTACTGCACGCGCAGGTCGGCAAGCACACAGCCGGTCCGCAGCTTGACCGTGGGCCGCTCGTCACCGAACAGCCACGGGATGCGGGCCTCCTCCAGCAGCGTCACCATGCGGGCATGGTTGATGTGCTGGAAGGCATCCATATCCGACCAGCGCACCTCCACCTTGGTGTGGAAACGCTTGGGCTCGCCCGGAGCCGGGAGATCTCCCGGCTGGGGCGTCGCCGTCTTGGCATGGCCGTTCAGCGAACCGACACTCGTCAACGCGGTACCTCCGATTGCGCGCCCACCCCGCTCACCATGCTGCGCACCTGCCGCGCCGCAACCGACAGCGTGGCCAGGTCGTGGGTTCCGGACTCGAACAGTTCCGACAGGGCGCTGCGTGCACGACCCAGCCGGGACTGGTTTTTCGACTCCCAGTATGCAATTTTCTCCTCGGCCGTCTCCTCCGGGTCACCGGCGGAGAGCACATCGAGGGTCAGCGAGCGCAGCGAACCGTACATGTCGTCGCGCAGCGCGAGGCGGGCCAGCGCGTGCCAGCGGTCGCCGCGTTCCAGGTGGCTGACCGCCTGCAGCAGCCAATCGATCTTGAGGTGGTCGTTGAGCGCGTAGTACAGCGCGCCCACCTCCTCACCGCTGCGATCGGTGATGTCGGCGATGTCCAGGACGTCCAGCAGCGGGAACTGGTTGAGCAGGCCGAACACCTCGGTGGCCAGCTCCGAGGGCGCGCCCTGATCGACGATTGCCTGGGACTGCATATTGAGGGTGTCGATGTGGTGGCCGCGCAGCCAGCCCGGCACCTTCGGCGAGAGGGTGCGCACGCCCTGGGCATAGCGGTGGATCTCCGCGCCCACCGCCACCGGCTGCGGGCGGTTGTTGAGCAGCCAGCGTGAGGCCCGGTCGAGGGTGCGCTTGGTCTCGAGCTCCAGCGCGTCCTTCATGCTCGTGGAGACATCGGCGGCGCGGATGCGGTTCCACACCGCGTGCAGATCGAAGATCTGGGTGGCGGCGGTGAAGGCGCGCACCGCATCCGAGGCCGAGGCTCCGATCTCCTCGCCGAGGCGGAAGGCGTAGGTGATGCCGCCCAGATCCACCACCTCGTTCACCAGCATGGTGGTCGTGATCTCGCGGCGCAGGCGGTGGCGCTTGATGGCGGTGGCGAAGCGGGTGCGCAGCGGGGTCGGGAAGTAGCGCGGCAGGCGCGCGGAGAAGTAGACGCTGTCGGGCAGGTCGCTGGCGAGCAGTTCGGTCTTGAGCGAAAGCTTCACGTGCGCCATGAGATTCGACAACTCGGGCGAGGTGAGGCCGGTGCCCTGTTCCACCCGCAGCTTCATCTCCGCGTCGCTGGGCAGCGCCTCGAGTTCGCGGTCCAGGCCGCGGCGCTCCTCGAGATCCTCGATGACGCGCTGGTGCACGTTCAGCATGCGCGGGGCCTCGGCCCTGGACATGCCCATGAGGATGTTCTGGGAGACGTTGTCCTGCAGCACGAGTGCGGAGACCTCGTCGGTCATCGAGGCCAGCAGCGGGTTGCGGTCGGCCTCGGGCAGCTCACCGCTCGACACCACGCCGTCGAGCAGGACCTTGATATTGACCTCGTGGTCGGAGCAGTCCACGCCGGCGGAGTTGTCGAGGGCGTCGGTGTTCATCTTGCCGCCGTGGCGGCAGAACTCGATGCGGCCGTGGGCGGTGACGCCGAGGTTGCCGCCCTCGCCGATCACCTTGACGCGCAACTCGTTCGCGTTCACCCGGACCACGTCGTTGGACTTGTCGCCGACATCGGCGTTGGTCTCGTTGCTGGCCTTGATGTAGGTGCCGATGCCGCCGTTCCACAGCAGTTGCACCGGGGACTTCAGGATGGCCTTGATCATCTCCGGCGGGGAGAGCGCGGTGATGTCGGCGGCCAGGCCGAGCACCTCGCGCACCTCCTCGCTGACCGGGATCGATTTCACCGTGCGGTCGTAGACGCCGCCGCCCGCGCTGATCAGCGACCGGTCGTAGTCGGCCCAGGAGGAGCGGGGCAGGGCGAACATGCGCTCGCGCTCGGAGAACGACACCGCCGCATCGGGATTCGGGTCCAGGAAGATGTGGCGGTGGTCGAACGCGGCGACCAGGCGGATGTGGCGCGAGAGCAGCATGCCGTTGCCGAACACGTCACCGGACATGTCGCCGATGCCGACGACGGTGAAATCCTCGGACTGGGTGTCGATATCCATCTCGGCGAAGTGGCGCTTGACGCTCTCCCACGCGCCCTTGGCGGTGATGCCCATCGCCTTGTGGTCGTAGCCCACCGAACCGCCGGAGGCGAAGGCGTCGCCGAGCCAGAAACCATAGGACTGGGCAACATCATTGGCGATATCGGAGAAGGTGGCGGTGCCCTTGTCGGCGGCCACGACGAGGTAGGTGTCGTCGCCGTCGCGGCGCAGCACCCGCGCGGGCGGGATCACCGCGCCGGTGGCGCGATCCACGTTGTCGGTGACATCGAGCAGGCCGGAGATGAAGGTGCGGTAGCAGGCGATGCCCTCGGCCTGCAGGTTCTGGCGGTCGGCGACCGGATCGGCGGTGGCGGCGGGCGGGTTCTTGACCACGAAACCGCCCTTCGCGCCGACCGGGACGATGACGGCGTTCTTGACCGCCTGCGCCTTGACCAGGCCCAGGATCTCGGTGCGGAAGTCCTCCAGGCGATCCGACCAGCGCAGGCCGCCGCGCGCGACCGGGCCGAAGCGCAGGTGCACGCCCTCCACCCGCGGCGAGTAGACGAAGATCTCGAATTGCGGTCTGGGCTTGGGCAATTCGGCGATCTCCTGCGGTTCCACCTTGAACGACAGGTAATCCCGGGCCTTGCCCTCGGCATCGGTGACGTAGTAGTTGGTGCGCAAGGTGGCCTTGATCAGACCGAGCAGGGCGCGCAGGATGCGGTCGGCGTCCAGGCTCACGACCTCGTCGATGCGGTGGCGGACCGCGGCCTCGAGTTCGGTGGCGTGGTCGGGATTGGCCGAGTCCGGGTCGAAGAGGGCGGCGAACAGGTCGACGAACATGCTGGCCGCTTCGGGATAGGTCAGCAGGACGCGGGTGATGGCGGCCTGGCTGTAGGGGAATCCGGCCTGCTGCAAGTACTTCGAGTAGGCGCGCAGGATGGACACGCTGCGCCAGTTCATGCCCGCGCCCAGCACCAGTTCGTTGAGGCCGTCGGCCTCGGCGCGGCCGTACCAGAGGGCCTCGAACGCGTCGGTGAAGCGTTCCCGCAGGCCGCGCACGTGGGCGTCGAGGGCGTCCAGCCGGCCGACGGACTCCACCAGTTCGGCGTCCATATCGCGGTCCAGGGCGCTGCGCAGCAGTTCGGGGCGGGCCAGCAGGCCGAAGTCGTAGACCCACTGTTCGGGGCCGTGATCGAGTTCGACCTGGTGCGGGCGCTCGTCGATGACCTCGACGCCGAGGCTCTGCAGCAGCGGGAGCACCTGGCTCAGCGAGATGCCGCTGCCGCCGACGTAGAGGGTGAAACGCCATGAGCCCGGGGAGGAATCGAGGCGGCGGTAGAGGTGCTGCGAGATACCGCCGTCGGCCAGGCCCTGCAGGCGCAGGATGTCGGCGACGGCGCGCAGGGGCTCGAAGTCCTCCTTGTAGCTCTCGGGGAGGGCCTCGGCGTAGCGCTGCGCGACAACGGGATCCAGGCGCGCGGAAGTGGCGACCTCGTCGCGCAGGTGGTCGTCCCAGGTGCGGCTGGCCTCGGCGAGCAGGTGCTGGATGCGCAGGCGGTTGGTCTCGGAGCTGTCCGCGGCGGCGCCCTGGTCGGGCAGGCGCACCGTGAAATACACACTGGCGAGGTCGCTTTCGGACACGCGCGCGGAGTAGTCGATGGAGACGCCGCCCAGTTCGCGCATCAGGATGTCCTGCATCTCCAGGCGCACGCGGGTGGTGTAGCGGTCGCGCGGGAGGTAGACCATGCAGGCCACGAAGCGGCCGTAGCCGTCCATGCGCATGAACAGCCGGACCTGGCGGCGCATGCCGACATTCAGGACCGCGCTGGCGGTGCGGCGCAGGGCGTCACCGTCGGAGGAGAACAGTTCGGTGCGGGGGAATGCCTGGATGACCTCGAGCATCTCCTGGCCGGAGAAGGAGTCCAGGTCGAAGCCGCTGGCCTCGATGATGGAGCGCACCCGGCGGTTGATGACCGGGATGTCGAGGACGTTCTCGTGCAGGGCGGTGACGGTGAAGACGCCGATGAACAGGTGCTCACCGGTGACCGTGCCGGATTCGTCCATTTCGGCGACGCCGACGAAGTAGGGGTAGACGCCGCGGTGCACGGTGGCCGGGACCAGGCCCTGGGTCAGCCTGAGCAGGGACTCGTCGCCGCTGTTGTCGGGGACGCGGAAGTCGGTGCCGACATTGGGGCGCAGCACGCCGAGGCTGGTCTCGGGCAGGATGACGGATTTGGCCTGGCCATCGACGGTGCTGCGCTCGTAGCGGGCGTAGCCGAGGACGGTGAAGTGGCCGTCGGCCAGCCAGCGCAGCAGGTCGGCGCAATCGGTGAGATCGGTTGTGGGGAAGGCGGATCTACCGGCATCGGCCGCGGCGTCGAGTTCGCCCGCGACGTGCTCCTGGGCCTCGCGCATGGCCTCGGTGTCCTCGATGACGCGGCGCACGTCGGTGAGCACGTCGGGCAGCGAGGTCTCGATCTGCTCGAGCTGGGCGCGGCTGGTGGCGGGGTGCAGCTGGATGTGCATCCACGACTCGCGCAGGGCGGTGGAGCCGTTGCCGTCGACCTCGTGCGGGACCGCGGTCTGCAGGGTGCCCTCGGCGTCGCGGGTCACCTCGAAGATGGGGTGCACGATCTCGCTCACGCTGACGCCCAGGCGGCTCAGCGACGAGGTGACCGATTCGACCAGCAGCGGCATATCGTCGGTGACCAGCTGCACGGCGACGCCGAGGCCCGCCTCGTCATCCGCCTGGTACACACGGACATTCGCGGTGCCGGGGACACGCTGGATAGCCAGGTCGACGTGGCAACGGAAGATGTGGGTAGAGGTCGCGGGAATGGCGCAGTCCGCGTCACCGGCGTCGACGTGTCGGAAATACGCCTCCTCCAGGGTTACGAGATTGCCCCGCAAGGACGCGGGCAAACTCGCAGCCCAGGCCGCGCTGGACAATTCGGACGAGACGGTCATTTTCGCCAACTCCTCGGATTCGGTTCCGTAACAAAGTGACGCCGATGCGAGAGTAACTGGGCGCAAGATGTGCCGGGCTGAATTCCTCTCAATGCCGCGCCGCGTCTCACAATACGGACGAACCAGACGGTTCGCGGCTCACTTCACCTGCCCGAAATCACCAGGTCGCCCACGACAAACCTTGCACCAAAACACATTTCACGCAAACGTGCGAATGCGAAACCACACAGTTCGCTACCCGATAGCCGTTAACGATCTCGGCCCCGGCCCGCCATCCAGCGGTCCACGAACCATCCAGCAACCAATCACTAGACCAACACGAAAGCGACCAACCGGCCACCTCCGCCCCGCTCCAGCCATTCGCTCCGCGGTGTCACTCCTCAGCAGGCCCCATCGACCCACCACACGACAAGCTACTCCCCTTGCCCCACACCGCGTTTCGTACACCGTCAGCTCACCCTCACCACACCTCAACAGTGCGTGTGACCTGCACTCCCCCAAC
>NZ_BAAFGR010000063.1:0-40437 GCF_041154655.1 Nocardia sp. JMUB6875 | reverse complement strand
CCCCCCGCCGCCCCCGTCCGCCCGCCGCCGCGTCACCTCGTCGTCGATGAGCTCGTCGAGCCGGTCCCGGGCCGCGCCGAACCGTTCCCAGCCGGAGAGTCCGTGGAGATCGCGCCGCAGGGCCGGGAAGAGAAACAGCGTGGTACCGAACGATTCCAGGAATTCCGTTGTGACGGCGGTGTATTCGGCCCGCCGCACCGGTTCGTCGATGCCGAACACCGCCGCCAGGATCACCCGCAGCGTGAGTGCCCGCGCCGCCGCCCGGGCATCGATCCGCAGTCCGGGCCGCCACGGGTTCCCGGTCCGCTCCCCGTCCAGCTCCGCCCGCGCCGCGGCGCGAATGGTATTGCCGTAGGCGCTGATTCGGCCGCGATGGAGGGCCGGGGCGAGCAGCGCGCGTTCCTGCCGGTGCCGTCCGTCCCTGGCCAGGATCAGCGAGGCCGCCCCCACCATCGGCTCGATGGGATTGGGCAGCGGCGGCTCCAGCAGATCGACGGGGGCGCGGAAGAGCTCGCGCGCTCCATCGGGAGTGCCGGTGAACACGACCGATCCCAGGCCGGGGATGCGCACCCGGAACGGGTCGCCGTCCCGCCTGCGCCGCCACGAGGCGTACAGCTCCAGGATGTCGGTGCTCATGAATCCGTACACGAAATGGTTCGCCACCTCGGTTCGATCTCGCCCGTCCGTGCCATGCGATCTTCGGCGTGCAGTCATGCAATCATGGGCACGAAGTCAAAGCTGTTTGTTTCGAAATATAGGACTCGCCCGTGTTGCGTCAGCAGCCTTTCGCCCGGATCGCCCTCCCCGCGATCTCCGCCGCCACCCTGCTGCTCGCGGGCTGCGGTAGCACCGTCTCCGGCCATCCGCAGGCCGCTCCCGGCGACAATCTTCTCCCCTCCAAGGCGCCCGTCACCACCCCGGCCAAACCGTCGGGCAAGCCGGGCTCGGGCGCGCCCACCACCACGCCCCGCGCGGATCGCGGCGGCCACACCGATTTCCACGCGAGCATCGGCGAGTGCGTGAAGCTCGGCGGCACCACCACCGACGCCACCATCGAGAAGGCGGCCTGCGGCAGCCAGGACGCCAATTACAAGGTGACCGGCAAGGCGCCGCAGAATGCCCAGTGCGGCAAGGGCGCCGATCAGGTCTACTACGAAACCCTCAACGGCGTGGAGACCGGAGCCTTGTGCCTGACCGTCGACTGGGTGGTCGGCGACTGCCTCGAGGTCGGCACCGATGTCGCGCACCGCATTCCCTGCACCACCCGCAACGCCACCGACGGGGTGAAGGTGGTGTCGATCCTGCAGAACGCCACCAGCGTGGACGCCTGCCCCGGCGACGCCCTGGGCTATGTCTATGACGACCGCAAGGTCGTCGTCTGCGTCGAGACTCTCTGAACCCGCACCCGAAGGCTCCGTATTGAAAGGGGCGGTGATCCTCGGATCACCGCCCCTTTCAATACTGTTCGTGTCAGTACTGTTCGTGGATCAGATCGGGTAATAACCCGAGCCGATGCCGCCGCGGCCATTCAGGTCACCCATGATCGAGCTCATGTTGGTGCCGACCTCGGGTCCGAAACAGGCCACCGCCAGATAGGCGTTCACCATGCCGACCAGCGTGGTGTTGACCACGACCGGCGCGCCGGAATCGCCCTCCACCACACACATCTGGCTCCAGGTCTCGACGCTGGTGTCGAAGACGTCACCCCAGGAGATGCCGCAGGTATTGCCGGTGGTCCGGCCCTCCTTGCAGACGATCATCGGGAATCCCGGCGGGCCGCCGAGTCCGGTGATGGTGACGTTGCCGATCCGGTTGACCGGGATGACGCGGGCCGGGTCGAACTGGATGACCGCGTAGTCCAGGTCGTGGTTCGAGTAGACGAACTGCCCGATCTGCCCTGCGGCGCGGTCCTTTTCGGCCCAGACCTTGGCCCCGGCGTCGCCGCAGTGCCCGGCGGTGAGCCCGACCAGGCGACCGGCCCCGTCGTGGCCGATGGTGGTCACCGTGCACTCGAACTGATCGTCGATGATGATGCCCGAACCACCGCCGATCACGGCGGGTGCGGGATCGGCGTGCGCGGCTCCGACTCCGAAGAACGTGGTGCCCAGGGCGATGGCGAGCGCGCCGGCCGCCCCGGCGAGTTTGTTGATCATGTCCCTCCAGATGTCGGAAGCCGCACGAATCTCAACCTGCGGTTACTCATCCTGTCAGTATTCGAGCCCGGTTGCCTCTTGTACTGCCACATGTTGCCGAGCCGTGTCCTGCCGAGGTTCGTGGCGGAAACCTAGTTGGATGGGGTTATCGGAACAATGCGCAAGCGCTATGGAATTCCGATAAATTTGATCCTACAAATTGTTACCCGGTCGGTGTTCACATCTCTGGGTGGATTGTCAAAAACTAGAACAAGTTCTAGATCTCTGCCAGGTTCTTTAGGCTTAAAACCAACTCTGATGTGGCTGTTCACAGCCGTACGGCGAAAGTGATCCGGCTCTATGACCGGAACCACACATGTGTGGTGTGTTTTTCCTAACTCCGTAGTAAGGTGCGTCAAGCAAACAGTCGCCGGAGGCGGGTATCCCGGCGTCGAGAGGGGTAGTCAGTGCAGTTGACCAAAAGCCCGGGGGACCAGGGGAGTCCACCGTCGGCATCACGGATGAATGCGGCCGTGGATTGGGCCAAGGGCTACTGGCAGGATCATCCGAAACGGTCGCTGGAAACCGGCGGCCGGATGATGACCATGGGCGTGTCGGCGGTCGCCGAGCTTTTCATCGCGATCTTTCGCCGCCGCTTCCCTTACGCCGAGTTCATCCGGCAGTGCGCCTTCATGGCGAATGTCGCGGCCGCGCCCACGGTGCTGGTCGCCATCCCGATCGGCGTGATCGTCTCGATCCAGGTCGGCTCGGTCGCCGGGCAGGTCGGCGCCACCTCGTTCATCGGCGCGGCCAACGGCCTGGGCATCATTCAGCAGGGCGCACCCCTCGTCACCGCGCTCATGATCTCCGGCGCGGTCGGCTCGGCCATCTGCGCCGACCTCGGCTCCCGCACCATCCGCGAGGAGATCGACGCCATGAAGGTGATGGGCGTCGACCCGCTGCGCCGCCTGGTGGCCCCCCGCCTGGGCGCGGCCATGCTGGTGTCCGTACTGCTGTGCGGCTTCGTGGTTTTCGTCGGCTTCCTGACCGGCTACATCTTCAATATCTTCGCCCAGAACGGCACCCCCGGCTCCTACATCGGAACCTTCTCCTCCTTCGCCGTTACCACCGACCTCATTGTGGCGCTGCTGAAGTCGCTGATCTACGGACTGCTCGCCGCGATCATCGCCTGCGACTCCGGGCTCAATGCCAAGGGCGGCCCGGGCGGTGTCGCCAACGCGGTGAACACCGCGGTGGTCATGTCGGCGGTCATGCTCTTCGGCGTCAACCTGATCATCACGCAGCTCTACAACTCCTTCTTCCCGCCGCAGGTGGTCTGAGCGTGTCAGCTACTTATGTACCGCCGCTGCTGCGGCCGCTCCGCCGGATCAAGGGTGCGGCCGGTGCGCCGCGCGACTGGCTGGCCCGCATCGGCCACCAGGTGTTCTTCTTCCTGCGCTCGATCGGCTCCATGCCGATGGCGTTCAAGCACTACCCCAAGGAAGTCTGGCGCCTGCTGTCCGACGTCACCTGGGGCAACGGCAATCTCGTGGTCGGCGGCGGCACCATCGGCGTGGTGCTGATCCTGTCGGCGTTCGGCGGCATGACCGTCGCCGTCCAGGGCTACACCTCGCTGAACCTGCTCGGCCTGAGCCCGCTCACCGGTGCGATCTCCGCGTTCGCCACCACCCGTGAGCTCGGCCCGATGCTGGCCACGGTCGCCTTCGCCTCGCAGGCGGGCTGCCGGTTCACCGCGCAGCTGGGCGCCATGCGCATCTCCGAGGAGATCGACGCGCTGGAATCGGTTGCCATCCGGCCGCTTCCGTATCTGGTCAGCACCCGCATGATCGCGGCCATGATCGCCATCGTGCCGCTGTACTGCCTGGCGCTGCCGCTGGCCTACATCTCCTGCTCGCTGACCGTGACCCTGATCGGCGGTACCGCGTCGGGAACCTTCCAGCACTACTTCTATCAGTTCCTGATTCCGCACGATGTGCTGTACTCACTGCTGAAGGCGATCCTGTTCGTCGCGGTCACCACGTTCATCCAGTGCTACTACGGGTTTTTCGCCTCCGGCGGCCCGGAGGGCGTGGGTGTGGCGGCCGGCCGCGCGATCAAGCTCTGCATCATCGCGGTCGTCTTCGTCGACCTGTTCATGACCTTGGCGATCTGGGGCGTCAACCCCGGCATCCGGATCTCGGGATAGGGGGCGACACCGATGCTCATCGATCCGAGTGGACGCGGACCGACGATGCGGCAACTGCTCATCGCCGGCGTCTGCGGCCTCACCGTGCTGGCCATCGTGCTGGGCTTCCTCTTCGCGCGCTACCGCGGCTATTTCGTCGAAAAGGTCAATGTCACCGCGAATCTCACCACCACCGGTGACGGTCTACCCGCCCAGGCGGACGTGAAGTACCGCGGCGTGCTGGTCGGCGCGGTCAAGGATGTGTCCGTGGCGGCCAAGGGCGAGAAGCAGGAGGTGCACATCGAGATGAAACCCGAGTACACCGACGGCATCCCGGCCAATGTCACCGCGCGCGTGGTGCCCTCCAACCTGTTCGCCGTCACCGCCGTCGAACTGGTCTACAACGGGCCCGATTCCACGCATCTGAAGGAGGGCTCGCAGATCGCCGAGGACACCTCCACCGGCACCATCGCCCTGCAGGACACCCTCACCAAGGTCCGCGAGGTCTTCACCAAGATCGACCCGGTGCAGTTCGGCCGGGTGCTCGGCACGCTGTCCTACGCCCTCGACGGCAGCGGGCGCATGCCCGGCTCCAGCGTCGAGCGCATCGACCGCTGGCTCGACGGGGTGCGCGGTTCGGTACCGAATGTCGGCGGCTTCCTCGACGACCTCACCGCCTCCATGCACGCGCTCAACCAGTCCGCGCCCGAACTCATGGGCGTGCTGCGGGATTCGGTCGAGACGGCCAAGACCATCTCCGACCGCCGGGCCGAGCTGACCGCGCTGCTGGCGGGCACCTCGACCACCATCGACAAGGTGAACGGGCTCTTCGCCCGCAACCCCAATGTCGGCAAGGACGTCACCAACGGCACCAGCTCGCTCTTCGGCGCGCTGTCGGACAACCCGGACGCCATCCCGCTGGCCATCGCCAACCTGAACGACTCGGTGCGCAAGCTCAGCGGTTCGTTCGGCTGGGGTCCGCAGCAGCAGATGAAGTGGAACGTCGGCATCACCTTCACGCCGTACAAGCCCTACACCCGCGACGATTGCCCGCGCTACGGCGACCTCGCCGCGCCCAGCTGCGGCACCGCGCCGCTCACCTCGGATCCGGGCACGCTGCCGGATTCGCTGCGGCCCAGGGCCATCGACGCCGCCAAGGACCTGCCGCTGATGTCGTCTCCGCCGCCGGGCTTCCCGCTCATTCCCGGCGTGACCGTCATCGGCACGCCCGAGGCGCCGAAGGCCGACGCCCCGAAGCCGGGCACCGACCCGCTGGCGGGCACGCCGCTGCAGGGCATGTTCCCGAATCTGGCCCCGGCGGTTCCGGCCGCTCCGGCGAGCCAGCCGGGCACGCCGGGCACGCCCACGGGCAAGGACATCGCCTTCACCGGTGACGACGCCATCACCGCCCTGCTGGGCCGGCGTCCGACCGCGGCCGAATACCTGCTGCTGAGCCCGATTCTGAAGGGTGCGACCGTGCAATTGAGTCAGAGCGGGGGCGGCCGATGAGTGTCCGCAAACCGCTGATCGGCTTCACCCTCTTCGCGATCGTGTCGGTCCTGGTGACCGCGGTCATCTGGAATACGCTCGCGCGCACCGTGAAAGGCGATACCAACACCTACTCCGCGACTTTCAGCGATGTGCTCGGCCTGCGCGAGGGCGACGACGTCCGGATGGCCGGCGTGCGCGTCGGCAAGGTCGAGAAGATCGAGCTGGACAAGAAGAACCAGGCCAAGGTCACCTTCATCGTGCAGCGCGATCAGACGCTGTTCGGCGACACCAAGGCGCTGGTGCGCTACCAGAACCTGATCGGCCAGCGTTATGTCGCGCTGGCCCCGCCGGATCCCAAGAAGCCGCACACCGGCGATCATGTGGCGCTGAAGAACAAGGCCTCGATCCCGCTCGAGCGCACCGAGCCGTCGTTCGACATCTCGGGTCTGCTCAACGGATTCCAGCCGCTGTTCCAGGTGTTGCAGCCCGAGCAGGTCAACAACCTGTCCAACACCTTCATCCAGGCGCTGCAGGGTGACGGAGTCTCGTTGAGCGCGTTCATCACCCAGGCCGCCTCGGTGGCCTCGGACTTCGAACGCCGCGACGGCATCCTCTCCGATGTCATCACCAACCTGTCCGGCGTGATGCAGGGTCTGGCCAAGCGCGGCGACGAGCTGGAGACGCTGGTCACCCAGACCCGCTCCCTGATCGGCGGCCTGTACGCCCAAGGCCAGTCGCTGCAGTCCTCGACGGTTCAGATCGCCGACGCGACAACGGCTCTGGTGGGCATGTTCGGCAATATCCAGCCCAAGCTGATCACCGCGCAGGACTCCACCCATGCCGCGCTGGCGCTGCTGCTGGCCAATGGCTCCAAGCTGGACCAGGCCGCGGTCGATCTGCCCGCCATCCTGGCCAACGTCGGCAAGTTCACCCAGAACGGCGCCTACGCCAACGCTTACATGTGCAGCCTGGACGTCTCGCTGTACGGTGTCCTCTTCCCGCGCGGTCTGTTCTCGCAGATCGGCGGCAACTCCCACTCGGCGGTGTGCCGGCCATGATGACGAAACTCAAGTCCCGCTTCAACGCCAACCGCAACTTCTGGCTCGGCGCGTTCGGCGTGGCGCTGATCGCCGCGCTGCTGCTCGGCTCGACCGCCTACAAACAGGTGGGCCTCGGAAAGAACAGCGTCAAGGCCGAATTCGTGCAGACCGCCGGCATCAAGGTCGGCGACAAGGTGGACGTCTCCGGCGTTCCGGTCGGCACGGTCTCGGGCGCGGAGCTCGAGGGCGACCATGTGCTGATCACCCTGAAGATCGACTCCGACGTGAAGCTCGGCCCGGACGCCAAGGCGGCCATCAAGATGGCCACGCTGCTCGGCGCGCGCTACGTCGACCTCACCCCCGGTGACGGCTCCGGGCTCAAGGGGAACCGAATCCCCAAGAACAACACCGTGGTTCCCTACAACCTGGCCGATGTGGTGCAGGAGGGCACGCCCAAGTTCGAGGAGCTCGACACCAAGAAGCTGGCGGATTCGCTGAACGTGATCAACCAGCAGATGGGCGACACCCCGCAAATGACGGTGCAGGCGCTCGACTCGATCGGCGCGCTGGCCAAGACCATGAACAACCGCAAGGAGCAGGTCGACCAGCTGCTCAAGGACCTGGACCGGGTCACCAAGATCCTCGGTGACAACCGGAACAGCCTGCTGCTGGTGATCACCCAGGGCGAGGCCATCGCCAACCGGGTGATGGAGCGCCAGGGCCTGCTCAAGAGCCTGCTGGACAATATCGCCACGCTCAGCGGACAGCTGCAGGCGATCGGCGCGGCCAACGACAACAAGTTCGGGCCGACGCTGCAGCAGCTCAACACCATGGCCGAGGGTCTGCAGAAGAACAAGGACAATCTGGATCGGCTGCTGTCGATCATGCCGCCGTCGATCCGGCAGTTCAACAACGCCTTCGGCAACGGCAACTACGGTGAGGTCGCGCTGCCCTGGCTGTTCCCGGACAACTGGTTGTGCTTCGCGCAGGTGAACGAGGGGTGCCACCAATGACAGAGAAGAAGCAGCTGCTCGGTCGAATCACCAAGGCGGCCATGATCGGTGCGGCCGCCTTCGCGGTGGGCTCCTGCTCGATCATCCCGCTCGGAGTCAAGGACGCGGCCGGGCAGACCAAGCACATCACCGCGGACTTCCTGAATATCGCGGGCATGTTCGAGGGCAACCCGATCACCGTGCTCGGGCTCGAGGTGGGCAAGGTCGACAAGATCATTCCGAAGGGGCAGTACGTCGAGGTCCACATGACCGTGGACAAGGGCGTCGACATCCCGAAGAACGTTCAGGCCGCGCTGGTTTCGCCGTCCATCGTGACCGACCGGCACATCGAGCTCACCCCGCGCTACACCGGCGGTGACAAGCTGCCCGACGGCGCGCACCTGACCACCCAGCAGACCAAGACCCCGGTCGAGCTGGACACCATGATCAAGACCATCGACAGCTTCGCCGCCGCCCTGAAACCCCAACCCGGACAGGAGGGCATCGGCCCGCTGTCGGGCCGGGTGCTGTACCCGATGATGAACGGCAACGGCGAGAAGATGCGCGATGTGCTCAACGCGCTCTCGGGCGCCTTGAAGACCGGCGTCGACAACAAGGACGCCATCTCCACCATCATCATCAAGCTCAACGAGCTGACCACCATGCTCGCCGAGAACGACGATTCGGTGCGCGGATTCAGCAACAAGATCACCCAGATGACCGGGCTGCTCTCCGACCAGGCCCCGGGCCTGCAGGCCACCCTGGATCAGCTGAATGCCTTCCTGGCCAACACCAGTGGCGCGTTCTCGCAGTACTCCGATCAGCTCAACGGCACCCTGACCGGGCTGACCGCGGTGACCAAGCAGCTGCGCGACAACGCGGCCGGCGTCACCGAGATCGTCGATGTGGCGCCGCTGCTGCTGCAGAACCTCGACAAGTCGGTGAACCGGGACAAGAACTTCATCCGCCTGCACGGCCTGCTCGGCACCACGCTCTCCGGTGAGATCGTCAGCCTGTTCTGCGAGCGCGTTCAGATGAAGTCCGACGGCTGCCGGACCGGGAAGATGGAAGATTTCGGACCCGATTTCGGGCTCATGGCGGCGGTGCTGGGGATGACCAAATGAGTAATCGTCTTCTGCGAGATCTGCGCTCCGGCAAGCGAGCCCGGCGGGCCCTCATCATGCTCGCGGTGTCCGCGACGGCGCTGGTCGGCTCCGGCTGCGGTGTGACGGTGGAGAGCCTGCCGCTGCCCAAGCCGGGTGCGGGCGGCGAAACCTATACCGTGCACGCGGTTTTCGACAATGCCCTGAACCTGCCCGATCAGGCCAAGGTCAAGATCGGCGGCTCCGACGTCGGCGTGGTCACCAAGATCACCACCAAGGACTTCAAGGCCAATGTCGACCTCGCCATCCGCAAGGACATCGAGCTGCCCGAGGGCAGCAGCGCCGAACTGCGCCAGGCCACCCCGCTCGGCGACGTCTTCGTGGCGGTGTCCAAGCCCAGGACCGCGCCCGGCGCGACCATGATCAAGGACGGCGGCAAGCTCACCGACACCTCGGCGGGCGCGACCGTCGAGGAACTGCTCATGTCGATCTCGTTGCTGTTCAACGGCGGCGGCATCGCCAACCTGTCCAAGCTGACCTCCGAACTGGACTCCATCGTGGGCGGCCGCGGTGACCAGCTGGCGCATGTGCTCACCCAGATGACCAGCGTCATGACCAGTCTCAACAACAACAGCACCCGGATCGACGGCACGCTGGCCGGTTTCAGCGCGCTGGCGGACACCATCGAGGCCAACCATCAGCACCTCGGCCAGGTGGCCGACAACCTGCCCGGCATGATCGGCGCCGTCGCCGAGAACAACCAGGCGCTGGGCGATCTGCTCACCAAGGTCTCGACAACCAGTGCGGCCCTCGGCGATTACGCCAATACCACCTCCGACGCGCTGGCCAGCCTGCTCGACAATGTGGCGCAGCTGATGAACGCGCTGGCGCGCACCGACCAGAGTCTTGGACCCGCGCTCGACGCGCTGCACGAGATCCGGCCCAAGGTCGACGCCTCGTTCAAGGGCGACACGCTGGCCGTCGCGGGCACCCTCACGCTGCTCGACGTCGGCCTGCTCACCGACCCGGCCAACAGCAAGTTCTTCGATCTCAAGGACCTCAACGACTTCGGGGGCAGCCTGATCCAGGTCCTGCAGATCATCTACGGCCGGATCAACGGGGGACACCGATGAACTGGGTGAAGAGCCACAAGAACCTGGTCTCCAACACCGCGCTGGTGATCATCCTGCTGCTCGGCGCGTCCTACCTGGCGATCAGCGTGATGCGGGTGAACCCGCTGCGCGAAACCTACAAGGTGACGGTCAATCTCGACCGTTCCGGCGGTCTGCAGGCGGGCAATGACGTGACCCTGCGCGGCTACCGCGTCGGCAAGGTCACCGAGATCAAGCTGGTCGACAATGGCGCGGCCATCGCGGCCACCGCCGAGATCGACAAGAAGTACTCCATTCCTTCTGACACCCTGGTGGCGGTGGGCGCGCTGTCCGGCGCGGGCGAGCAGTACATCGACTTCCGTCCCAATGTCGATCAGGCTCCGTACCTGCACAACGGTTCCGTGGTGCAGTTCGACGCGAACAAGGTGAAGACGCCGACCCCGGTGTGGTCGGTGCTCGACAACTCCAGCGCGTTGATCGCCCAGGTCGATCCGGACAAGTTCAGTGTCATCCTCTCCGAGCTCGACACCGCGCTCTCGGGCGGTCCGGATCAGCTGCGGTCCATGATCAACGCGATCAGCCTGGCCACCACGGGCCTGGACAATCTGCTGCCGCAGACCACCAATCTGCTCAGGAATCTGCAGACCATCTCCGGCACCACCTCGCTCGCCCAGCCGGATCTGGGTACGCTGACCCGTAATTCGGGTGTGTTGTTCGCTCAGTTCAACGACGCGAATGCCGAACTCCAGAAGATCCTGGAGCAGGCGCCCGGTCAGATGCAGGAACTCGGTGCGGTGCTCGACAAGACCGCCGACCCGATGACTAGCCTGGCCAGCAACTTCGCGGCCATCACCAGGGCCGCGCAGCTGCGCACCCCCGCGCTGCGCGCACTGTTCCCGTCGCTGGTGGTCGGCAGCTCCGCCATCGGCGTCCCGGCGCACGACGGCGAGTTCTACACCGTCGTCGACGCTCTCGCGATGCGGCCCTTCTGTGACTACGTCACCAAGAAGGTGCGACCCGATGTGGCCACCGAGAGCACCTTCCCGAGGTGGGCGGGCTACTGCCAGAATCCGCCTGCGGATCAGCAGATCCGCGGCTCGGGCAATGCCCCGCGACCGGACGTGCCGAACAATGGCGCGCTCCCGCCCGCGGGGTCGGATCCGAACGAACGGACCCTGCCCCCGATCAAGTGAGTGGCCGTCGCGGCGCTTATGTGCGACAGGCATACTCGCTGACGAAACCTAGACGGTGCGTCCGCAGCGCACCGGGAAAGTGATCGATACATGACGGACGACGCTGCCCAGGACAAGAAAACCGAAGACGATTCCATCGCCGAGGCCGATGCCCAGGGCAGCGCCGAGACGGTCGCTGAGCCGAAGGTGACCGTATCCAAGGACGAGCCGAAGCCCGCCGAATCCAAGGACGAGCCGAAGGCCGCCGAGCCGGAGGCGACTCCCGAGCCCGCCAAGGCCGAGAGCGCCGAGCCCGCCGCGGATTCGGCGAAGGAATCCGAGAAGAAGGAATCCGAGAAGCCGGAACCGGCGGCGGAATCGGCGCCGGCCGAAAAGTCGGCCCTGCTGTCCGCCGTGGGAGTGCCGCTGATCGCACTGGTCGCCCTCGGCGTGCTGCTGGTCGCCGCCATCGCGGCGGCGGCCGGATTCGCGTGGCAGTCCCACACCCGCGCGAACCAGCTCGATGAGCGCGAGGCCCCCACCCAGGCGGCCTGCGACTTCATGCGCACCTTCACCGCGTACGACGACAAGTCCATGCCCAACTTCGCCGAGCAGGTGAAGGCGCGGATCACCGACGGCCAGTTCAAGAAGAGCTTCGAGCCCGCGGCCACCGAACTGCAGGAACTGCTGATCAAGCAGCACGCGAAGGCGACGCTGAACTTCCTGCACTGCGGTTACGAGACCGGCGACGCCGAGAAGGCGACCGTTCTGGTGAACGCCCTCCAGACCGCCAGCAACGATCTCCACACGCAGCCCATGGTGCTGCCGATCCCGGCCTTCGTCGACCTCGAGAAGAAGGACGGCAAGTGGCTGGTGTCCGACTTCCGCGCGATCTACAGCAACGATGCCGGCGGCGCCATCCCGGGCGCGACCCCGGGCGGCGACAACCAGCAGGGTGTCCAGCCCTCGGGCCAGGCCACACCCGCCCCGACCAGCGCGGCGCCCAAGCCGGGTAGCTGAGCAGGCGAGAACGACAGGAAGGCCCGCATCCGGATTCGGATGCGGGCCTTCCCCGTTCGAACGGTGTCGCGGCCGGGCGGTGTCGCGGTGACTCAGAAGAGGGTGAGTGCCTCGGGCGCAACGGCCTTGGCGGGCGCCGCGGTCTTCGCGGGTGTCGCGGTCTTGGCGGCCGCGGCGGTCTTGGTGGTCGTCGCGGCCCGGTGCCGCGGGGTCGGCGCCGCGGAATGTGCGGTGGCCGTGACCATTTCACCGTGTTCGGCGGGCCTGGTGACGGGGAGCGGCTCGGTCTTGGGCTCGGTGACCGGTAACGGCTCGGTGATCGGATCGGCGGGCGCCGGATCCTCCGGCTCGATGGCGACGCCGCTGGCGGCCACCTGGCGGGCGGCCTGACCGGCCAGGGTGTCGGCCTGCTCGTTGAAGTAGTTGCCGACGTGGCCGCGCACCCAGCGGAACCGGACCGGGCCGGGGCGGGTGGCGATGGCGCGGTCGATCTGCTGGATCAGCTCGACGTTCTTGACCGCACCGCCGGTGGAGGTCTTCCAGCCGTTGTTGCGCCAGCCGTTGATCCATTCCGAGGCGCACTTGATCGCGTAGAGCGAATCACTCTCGATGAGCAGCGGTTCGGCGCTGGGATGCGCGCGCACCGCCTCCAGCAGCGCGCGCAATTCGGCGATCTGGTTGGTACCCGAAGGCGCACCGCCGCTCGCCGAGCCGCCCGCGTGATTGACCCAGGCCCAGCCGATCGCGCCGCCCGGATTGCGCAGGCATGATCCGTCGGTGCTCACGATGATCATGCGGCCTACCCTACGCGATCCGGCCGACAAGATCGGTGCCGTGGAATTCCTCTATCTCCCTACGCAATTGCGACTCGGTCCGCCGGACCGTGGCCTGCACCAATGCGGCGGCCAGCTTGGAGAGCAACTTGCCGGTGAGTCCGCGCGGCACCCAGTACTCGGTTTCCGAGGTCAGCACCGCGCGGCCGTAGCCCAGCGGGTCGAAGCGCAGGGTGATGACGCAGAAGTTGGCGCACGCCGACGTCGGCTTCCCCGTCCGGCGTCGGCGCAGTGTGTACTCGATGACCGCGTTGCGGCGGTAGTCGGAGATCTCACACTCGATGGTGGGATGCCACAGGCCGACGCGCAGGGTCGCGGCGAAGACGGCTCCGGCACCGTGGTCGGAATCGCCGACCGGTTCGAAGGCGGCCACGCCGAAGGCCCAGTCGGGCACGAACTGGTGGTTGTCCGTGTATGTGAACGCGACTTCCACCGGTGCGCCGACATCGCTGGCGTACTTGAAATGGCCCATAGGCTGCTCCCTGTCCCACGGCTGCCTTAAAAGTACTACAGCAATCCTATTTATTGAACGGTTCCGTATCGAACGCGGCGTCCAGGCGGTCCGCGATGTACTCGGCGATGGGCAGGGCGGAGGTGGCCGCCGGGGACGGGGCATTGAGCACGTGCACCGAGCGTGGCGTGCGCTCGAGCAGGAAGTCGTGGGCCAGGGTGCCGTCGCGCAGCACCGCCTGGGCGCGGATGCCGGCCTCGCGGGGCAGCAGATCCGATCGGGTCAGTTCGGGGCAATAGCGGCGGCACTCGGCCAGATAGCCGCCCTTGAACAGCGAGTTGCGCATTTCCCGCAAACCGGTGCGGACATTGGCGGCGGCGACCTTGTGAAAACCGCGGTAGCCCAGGATCTCCCGGGCATCGCGCAGGTTCACGCTGCCCTTGCGGTAGCCCTCGCGCGCCAGCCCCAGCACCGCGTTCGGCCCGACGGTCAGCTCGCCGTCGATGGTGGGGCTCAAATGCACGCCCAGGAACGGCAATTCGGGATCCGGGATCGGATAGATGAGGGTGCGCACCAGATCCGCGCGCTCCGGCGGCAGCCGGTAGTACTCGCCGCGAAACGGCACGATGCGCAGATCGATGGCCAGGCCCGCCAGCCGGGCCATGCGGTCGGCCTGCAAGCCCGCGCACACGACCAGGTTCCGGGCCTGCCAGCTGCCGGTCGGACCCGAAATCGTTACCGCTGAGTCTGTTTCGTCGATGGCCGCGATCTCCGCGCCGAGCACGATCTCGCCCCCGGCGGCCCGGACATCGTCGGCCAGCGCCCGGGTTACACGGCCGTAGTCGATGATGCCGGTGCTCGCCACGAACAGCGCCCCGACGCCGGTGATCCGCGGCTCCCGCCGCACCAGCTCGGCGGCGTCGAGCAGTTCCACCTCGACGCCATTGGCGACCGACCGCTCGTAGAGCGCCAGCATCCGCGCGTGCTCGGCGGCATCGGTGGCCACCAGCAGTTTTCCGCACACCCGGAACGGAATGTCGTGCGCCGCCGCGAATTCCTTGGTGAGTTCCGCGCCGCGCACGCACAGCCGGGCCTTCAGGCTGCCGGGCTCGTAGTAGATGCCCGAATGGATGACCCCGCTGTTGTGCCCCGTCTGATGCAGGCCCAACTGCCCGGCCTTCTCCACCAGCAGCAGGCTCGCCCCCGGATGGCGTTCGAGAATGCGGTGCGCGGTGGCCACCCCGACGATGCCGCCGCCGATCACGCAGTAGTCGTACACACCGGGAAGTCTCACACAGCGCTGCCGGCCGCGTCCTCCCCATGGGTCTCGGCGGGGCTCGCGGCGGCCGGGACCGGATGGCGCACGATCTGCACGCCGTAGCGGCCCAGGCCGGGATCCGACAGCGTCAGCGTCACGTCGCCGTGGACGTCCACATCGGTACGCAGCTGTGTGTTCGCCGTCGGATCGGCATTGATGCCGAGCTGCTCCCCCAGCGGGGTGTGCAGCAGCACATCGGCGATCGCGGCGAAGACATTGGTGTCGACGGTGAGCGTCACCGAATCATGTTGCGCCGCCGCCACTTGCGCACCGAGATAGGTGGTGCCGAGCTTCAGCTGCGCCCCGACCGGATGCGGCGCCTCGGCCGCCGTGGCGGCGCCGGTGCCCGGCACCCGGGCCGGAATGGTCAGCACCGCGCCCGATTCGGCCGGGCGGTTGGCGAAAAACGAAGTCAGGCCGATCTTCTCGGCGATGGGCGCGGCGCTCTGGACCTCCGGCTGACCCGCGCCGCCGCGGAGTTCGATCAGGGCCGGATGTTCGGCCGGCGGCGTGATGGCGAGTTTGCCGGGCTCGTGCGCGATCTGATTGGCGATATACGAACCGGCCGCGACGGTCAGCCCGATGCTGGCCATGCTCGCGGTGACGATGGCGCTGAAGCGGAACGCTTGACGCGACATGACTGGTGCGTCCTTTCCCTCTCCCCTGGTCCCCCTGCGTCTGAACGACGCAGCGACCCGCACCATTGAAAGTCGTACGCGCGTCCAGGTTACGGCGGCGAAGGTAACCCGAGGTAAACCGACCCTCCATTGAGAGCAGGATCACAGAACGGAAAGGTTGGACATCAACATGTTTTCCCCGGCCTAAGCCTGGGTAAAAAGTTCATTAGCGGCGAGCGCCAACTCGACTGCCATCGAAGAGACCTCCGGCCAACGGCGTCCGGTCGGCACCAGGCACGGCGCACCCAGGCTGGCGCTCGTTCGCTCCCTTTCAGGGAATTTGGTTCCGCTGAGAGACACATGCCCCTGTGGGAATTGGGGATTTCTGGTCGGAGGCCGGGATAGGCGGCGGGTCAGTTGAACTGACCCGCCGCTCTGCCGCTTCCGGGGGGACCGGCGAAAGCTTGTGCCAGGCCGAGCCATTCGCGGGCGTCATCGCCGCTGACCTGCAGCGCGAGATCGTCGAAGTGTCGCCGCTGCGTCACCAGCAGGCAGAAATCCAAGGCGGGGCCGGTGATTCGCTGCGCGGCGTCCTCGGGTCCCCAGCTCCACTCGCTGCCATCGGGCGCGGTCAACTCGACCCGGAACTCCTCGGCGGGCACGTCCTTGCCGTGCGTCAGGTACGCGAAATTGCGGGTCCGCACGCCGATGTGCGCGATATGCCGCAGTCGGGCGGTGGGTTCGCGCTTGATGCCCAGCGTGTCGGCCACATCCTGGCCGTGCGCCCACGTCTCCATGAGCCGCGCGGTGACCATCGAGGCCGGGCTCATGGGCGGCCCGAACCACGGCAGCTTGGTGCCCGCTGGAACCGTGCGCAGCGCCTCGACCAGGGCCGCGCGATCGCGCCGCCACTCGGCGAGCAGTTGCGGCGCAGGGGTTTTCGCACCCTCCGCGGCGGCCTCGTCCACGAAGGTGAGCATCTTGGGCAGGGCCGCCTGCACTTGCCGGTCGAACTCGGCGGGATCGGTGGCCGCCACCGCGGCGACCTTGTCGGTCCAGTTCAGGTGGGCGATCTGATGGGCGATGGTCCAGCCCGCGGCGGGCGTATCGCGCTGCCATTCGGCCGGATCGAGATCCGCGATCAGCGCGTCCAGCGCGGCGCATTCGGCGGTGAAGTCGGCGAGCAATGCCTCGAGATCGGCCACCGCACGAGCATCGCAGCCCGGTCAGAAAAATGCAAGCACGCGTGCTTGATTTCCGAATCGGCCCGCTACCAGCCGAAAAGGATCAAATGCACGGCCCCCACCACCAGGCCGAGCGCGGCGCCGTGCAGATACAGCAGCCACGCGTCCTGCTCCACCGAGGCGTAGAACATCTCCATGAACTCGCCCGGCGTCAGGTGCTGCAGCTTGCGCGCGGCGAACTCGTCGATCTTCTTGGCCTGGGTGGCCGCGAATTCCGGATCGTCGGCCAGGCTCGGGGCCAGGGCGACCGCGGCGGTGGTGGCGCCGATCTTCAGATTGTCGAACTGCCGCTTGCCGAATACGGTCCGCACCACCGAATGGGTGGGCCCGAGCTGGCGGTGGATCTCCTGCGAGATGAGCCGTTCCAGCAGCTGCCGGGTCTTGTCGCCATTGGGCCCGTCCAGCAGTTCGCGGGCCAGGTTCGGCAGCGTGAGCACCTGGTAGGCCAGGATATTGGCGAGATCGGCCGCCGCCTCGGGCTGCCGCTTGGCCAGCAGCGCCTGCTTCCACAGGTACTTGTAGCGCGGCTGCGGATCACCCGGCTCGAACACCATCTTGATGGCGATGACATTGACGATGACGCCGATGGCCGCGGCCGCCGACAGGATCACGAACCAGCCCGGCAGCCACCCCAGCACCGGAATCCGGTGGTGCACCTGCATATACAGCGCCAGCAGCAGACCGAACGGCGCGCCCAGCAGACCGACGCGCACCATGAACTTCAGTTCCGGCGCGGCGATGGTGGTGGTCAGGTCCTTGAGGATGGTCGGGTTCTCCCGCAGATACCTGATGACGAAGTCCTTGATGTCGATCAGCTGGTCGACATTGTCGCCGAGCCGCTCGAACGCGGTGCGCGCCAAGGTCGGCAGCTCCCGCTCGATTCGCTGGTAGAGCACATTGCGCACGGCCTTGGGCACCGCGCCCCACAGATCCGGGTTCTCCTGCATCATGATCTCGTCGACCATGGCCGGCACCTGCTTGCGCCCCACCTCGGCGATGTAGTCGGCGATCCCCTCCAGATCGAGCTCATGGATGAAATCGCGCGGACTACCGATCCGCATGAGCGCCTTGTCCACGCAGATGCTGGCCATCTTCTCGGCCCGCGCCGGAATGAACCCCTGAAACCCGAGCCGCCGCCCGTCCCCCGAAAACGTCGGCAGCACCTGCACCCGCCGCGGCAGATACGGATACAGGATCTCCAGCCCCGGCACCCGGAAACCCCTGAAGTAGACCGGCCAGAACAACATCAGCACACCGGTCCAGTTGGTCAACCACCCGGCGATGGCACTGAATATCGGAAAGCTGATCAAATCAACGACGAGCTTCGACTGCCCGGTCAGCTCCTCCCAGTCGAGGAACACTCCCGAAGCCACTGTCGCCATACCAGCGTCCCCCTACTGCCGAGCTGATGGTGAGAAAACGGACTCCCAACACTCTCACCGGCATGAGTCGCTGTCAAAAGGTTCTGGCCTGGACGAACATGTCGTGTCGCGGCTCGGGCGGGCCGGTCATCGAGACGTACTCTGCGGCGGGTTCCGGAGTTCGGAATACTGGTCAACCGACCAGAGTGGAAGGTGGAGATCAGCGTGACCGTTGACCGTCGAGGATTCCTGACCGGCACCGCCGCCGGTGTCGCCGCGCTCGCGGGTGCGGGCGCCACCGCCCACGCCGAAAACGGCCCGGCCACCGGTAAATTTCCGCTGCCCGACACCGATCGGCTGCGGGTTCTGGTCACCGGGGATGCGGGCACCGGCGCGCGGCCGCAGTGGCAGGTCGCCGACGCCATGCGGGAACAGCATGCGCGCGAGCCGTTCTCCCTCGCGCTCGGGCTCGGCGACAATGTGTACGAGCAGGGCCCCTGGGCCGATGACGACGCCCAGTTCGCCGCCAAGTTCGAGGACCCCAACCACGACCTCGACTTCCCGTGGCTCATGGTGCAGGGCAATCACGACAACTCCTCGATCCTGCCCGGCGACGGCGGTTGGCTGCTGCGCGGTGATCACGAGGTGGCCTATCACGGGCGCTCGGCTCGCTGGTTCATGCCGTCCCGCTATTACTCGGTGCGGATTCCGCAGGAGCGGCCCGTGGTCGAATTCTTCGTGCTCGACCTGAATCCCATTGCCGCTTACCTGCCGCCGCTGTTCCAGCCCTACTGGGCGGCCGACGGGCAGTTCATGACCGAGCAGGCGGCCTGGCTGGACCGGGCCATCGCCGAATCGCCGGCCAAGTGGAAGATCGCCTGCACCCATCACCCGTATATCAACAACGGTCCACACGGGAATGCCGGGGAATACGAGGGATTGAGCGTCGAGCCGATCAATGGGCGCTTCGTGAAGGACTTCTTCGAGGCGCATGTCGTGGGGCGGTGTCAGTTCCTGCTGTCGGGGCACGACCATTCGTTGCAGGTGCTGGAACCCAATCTCGCGTCGAAAGGGACCCGGCAGATCATTTCCGGGGCGGCGGCGAAGTCGGTGCACGGGGAGCCGTCTCCTGGTGGGAAGCACACGGTGAATGGCGCGCTGTATGAGAATTACACCGATCTGGGGTTCATGGTGTTGGAGCTGGCCCCCACGTCCGCGGACCTGGGGGTCTACACCGTCGATCTCTCGAATGGTCAGTCCGCCAACGCCTTTCAGCGTCGGATGGGCTGATCAGGGCTTCAGGACGATTCGGATCGGGTTTCCTTCCTTCGCCTCCAGGGCGTGGACGGCCTTGGGGGCGTCGGCGAGGGGGACCACCGCGCTGACCGAGCGGGAGAAGTCGACTCGTTGCAGGCCTTGGAGTTTCACCAGTTTGCTGACGTCTTCGGAGGCGGAGCCGTAGTGACCGCGGACCTGCTGCTGGAAGAAGCTGAAGGCGGTGCCGCCGGTGATGGTGATCGGCTTGTCGGTGAGGCCGACCAGGACCAGGCGACCCTGGGGCGCCAGGCAGACCACCGCCTGCTCGCGCACGGGGGCCACGCCCGCGAAGTCGAAGGCGGCATTGAGCCCGGTCCCGGTGGCCTGGAAGACCTTGGCGCGCAGGTCCGGATCGGCCGGGTCGAGGGCCAGGTCCGCACCGAACTCGAGCGCCCGTTCCCGGGCGGCGGGCAGCGGATCCACCGCGATGATCGGCGCGGCCCCGACCAGGCGCAGCAACTGCACCCCGTGCGCGCCCAGCCCGCCGACACCCCAGACGCCCACGGCCTCACCGGCTTTCACCTCGGCGGTGGCGGTGATGGCGGCCCAGGGCGTGGACACCGCGTCGGGAATGAAACACGCCTGCTCGAACGGCAGTTCATCGGGGAGCGGCACCAGCGTGTCGATTCGCGCCAGCGTGTACTCGGCCCAGCCGCCGTCGTAGTCCACACCCCGGGTGAAGGTTGCTCCGCCGCGAAGCTCGCCCGCCTGCAAGACGACTCGATCCCCCACCTTCGCACCGGTCACCCCGGGTCCCAGCGCGTGCACCGTGCCCGCGACCTCGTGTCCGAGCGTCACCACGTCGTCCTTCAGGAACAGCGGCGTCAGCGTCCCGTCGATCAGGTGCACATCCGACAGGCACACGCCCGCGGCCTCCACCTTGACCAGCACATGATCCGGTCCCGGCTGCGGGATCGGCACCTCGTTCAATTCCAGTCGCCGCGAGCGCGGGGACTCCGAGCGCGGTCCCAGGTGTAGTCGGGCTGCCAGCATGGTGTCGGTCATGGGCCTCATGCTAGGCCGGGCGGGCGCTCAGCGGACGCGGTCCGCCGGGAGGTGTGCGGCGAGGAAGTCGGTGACGATCTCGGTCACCGCCGCCGATCGCTCGAGCATCGGCACATGCCCGCAGCCGTCGAGATATTCGACGCGATCGGGACGCAGCTTCTCGTTCACGATGCGCCCGGCCGCCGCCGACAGCACCCGATTCTGATTGCCCCAGATAACGCAGAGCGGCGGCATTTCGTCCCGATCGGGCCAATCGTCCAGGGCCGCAAAGGCGGACAGGTCGCGCACCAGCTGGACGAGCGCCCGCGCCGGGAATCCGGTCGCCGCCAGCGGCGCGACATAAGGGCTTTCCCGATAGGCGCGCCGCGTGGTGAACCAGGACCGCGCGGTCCCCCGGGCGAACCAGCGCGGCGTGTGCCACCCGCTCAGCGCCCGCACCGTGCCGTCGGGTGCGGCGCGGACCACGCGGGCGGCTCGCCGCCAATCACCCTGCATGGCAGTCGATTCGGTCAGCGGATTGATCGCGACCACCGCCCGGAACAACTCCGGATACCGCCGCGCGAGCGTGAGGCTGATCGCCGACCCGACACAATTGCCGACCAGCCCCGCATCCGTGAGCCCGTGCTGCATGAGGAACGCGCAGATCAACTCGGTGTAGCGCTCGAGCGTGTACCCCTCCGCGGGCCGATCCGACTCCCCGTATCCCGGCAGATCGACTGCGTAACAGCGGTAATCGCGCGACAGCGCCGCCATGAGCGGCGTCCAGATGAGGTGCGAGGACCCCGCGCTGTGCAGCATGACCACGGGCGGTCCGGTCTCACCCTGCCGTACGAAGGCGAGGCGGGTCCCGTCGAATGTGAACTGCTCCATGACACTCCAACAGCTTCGTTGCCAGTGTTGGATTCATGGTCCCGCGATCCGATTCAGCGTGAGCCGATTTCGCTGAGCCCGCGGTCGAGGAAGCGGATCATCCAGTCGAAGCTGTCCTCGGAGTCGCCGCTCCACTGGAAGCCGTCGGAGGACTGCAGGGTGGCGAAGCCGTGGAAGGTGCACCGCAGTGTCCGGAGGGCGTGCACCATGTCGTCCTCGGCGACGCCGTAGCCGCGCAACACCACCTGCATGGAATCGAGCAGGCGCGAACTGGATTGCAGCAGTGGATCATCCGGTCCGTCGAGCGGTTCGCCCACCGTGGCGGCATAGCGGCCGGGATGCTCGACGACATACTCGCGGAAGGTGTTGGCGAAGGCCGCCAGCGCTGCGCTGCCCGTCTTGCCGTGCATGGCGTCGCGCACCCGGGCGTCGAGTTCGGTCATGGCCAGCGCCGCGATGCCGTGCCGCAGATCGGCCAGGCTCTCGATGTGCTTGTACAGCGACGGCGTTCGCACGCCCACCCGCTGCGCGAGCGCGCCCAGCGACAGATTCGCGAAACCGACGTCGTCGGCGAGGGCGGCCCCCGCGGCGACGACGTCGGTCTTGCTCAGCCCGACCCTAGGCATGGTGTTCCTTCAGGAACGGCAGCACCAGTTCGGCCACCTGCTCGGGCTTTTCGAACTGCGGGTAGTGGCCGGTGCCCTCGACCAGTCCCAGGCTGCCCAGTCCGGCGGGCAGCGCGTCGACGATGCGCTTGCCCTCGGCCTCGGGGCTCGGGAAGTCGGGATCGGCGGTGCCCATGACGATGAGCGCCGGCTGGGTCACGTTGGGCACCTGGGCTTCCGCGTCGGCGGGAGTCGACTTGCCGGTCTTCATGAATTCCGCGAACCGGCCCGGCTCACTCAGCTTGGCGGACACCTCGGCCAGGTAGGCGTCGAGGTCGGCGGGCTGGCTCGGCATGGCCACGCGCAGGTACTTCAGCCACTGGCCCAGGCTCTTGAACATCATGGCGCTCATCAGCGGGATCATCCCGCCGCGGTGGCGCGCATTGGTGAACAGCGCGCCGATATCGACCTTCTGGGTCAGGGTGAAGGGATTGATCTCCACGATGGCCCGCACCAGATCCGGCCGCTGCGCCGCCGCGATAGTCGCCGACCCGCCGGAGAGCGAGTGCCCCACCACGACCGCGGGCCCGCCGCCCAGCTTCTCGATGACCGCCAGCAGATCGTTGGCCACATCGGTCCGGCTGATCGCTTCCTTACCGGTCTCCGACGCCCACCCCATGCTCGACTCGCCATGCCCGCGCATATCGGTGTTGACCACCCGGTACCCGGCGGCCGCGAGCAGCGGCACCAGGTGCTTGTTCACGTTCCGCTCGATGCCCATGCCGTGCGACAGCACGACCAGCGGGCCCTCACCCGTCTCGTCGTAGGCGATCCGTCCACCGTCGATGTCCACGTACTGCGTCATGGTCTTTCACTCTCTGGGAGTAGCTAACTGCGATAGCCATAAAGCTAATCACTTTAGCCATGATGGTCAAGCGGTGTGTGGAAATTGCACCTCGGGAATCTTTGGAATGCCACTGACCTGCGCATATATATGTTCGCCCCCGGCGAACAAGGTCGCGGAACAATCGGTATACCACTGAGGTTGAGTAGGTAACGCTCAACCTTGGAAGGGGTCGAAGACGTGACTACACCAACGAACCTGCCGGTCCTGTTCCTGACCGATCCGATCGTGCTCCCCGGCATGGTCGTCCCGATCGAGCTGGACGAGTCGTCGCAGGCCGCCATCGATGCCGCCCGCGCGGGCAAGGTCAACCAGGTGCTGGTCGCGCCGCGCCTCGATGAGGGCTACGCCACCTACGGCGTCGTGGCCACCATCGAACAGGTCGGCCGGATGCGTGGCGGCGCGCCGGCGGCGGTGCTGAAGGCCGAGAGCCGGGCCAAGATCGGCCACGGCGTGACCGGACCCGGCGCGGCGCTGTGGGTCGAGGCCGAACCGGTCGAGATCCCGGCCGCCGACGGACGCACCAAAGAGCTTGCGGCCGAATACAAGAAGCTGGTCGTGTCGGTCCTGCAGCGCCGTGAGGCCTGGCAGGTCATCGACGCGGTCAATCAGATGAACGATCCGTCCACGCTGGCCGACGCGGCCGGCTGGGCGTCCTACCTGAGCAATGACCAGAAGCGCGAAATCCTGGACACCCCGGATACCCAGGCGCGCCTGCACAAGCTGATCGAGTGGACCAAGCAGCACATCGCCGAGTCCGAGATCAGCGAGAAGATCAGCGAAGACGTCCGCGAGGGCATGGAGAAGCAGCAGCGTGAATTCCTGCTGCGCCAGCAGCTCAACGCGATTCGCAAGGAGCTGGGCGAGGACGAGCCGGACGGCGCGGAGGACTACCGCACCCGCGTCGAGAACGCCGACCTGCCCGCGGATGTGCAGGAGGCCGCCCTCCGCGAGGTCGGTCGCCTGGAGCGCTCCAGCGATCAGAGCCCGGAGACCGGCTGGATCCGGACCTGGCTCGACACCGTCCTGGAACTGCCGTGGAACGTGAAAACCACCGACTCCACCGATGTTTCGGCCGCCCGCGCGGTGCTGGACGCCGACCACCACGGCCTGGACGAGGTCAAGGACCGCATGGTCGAGTACCTGGCCGTGCGCTCCCGCCGGGCCGCCCGCGGCCTGGAGGTCGTCGGCGGACGCGGCTCCGGCGCGGTGCTGGTGCTGGTCGGCCCGCCCGGTGTCGGCAAGACCTCGCTGGGTGAATCGGTCGCACGGGCGTTGGGCCGCAAGTTCGTTCGCGTCGCCCTGGGCGGCGTGCGCGACGAGGCCGAGATCCGCGGTCACCGGCGCACCTACGTGGGCGCGCTGCCCGGCCGCATCGTGCGCGCGATGAAGGAGGCGGGATCGATGAATCCCGTTGTCCTGCTGGACGAGATCGACAAGGTCGGCAGCGACTTCCGCGGCGATCCCGCGGCGGCCCTGCTGGAGGTGCTGGACCCGGCGCAGAACCACACGTTCCGCGACCACTACCTGGACCTGGATCTGGACCTGTCCGACGTGCTGTTCATCGCGACCGCGAACGTCCTGGAGACGATTCCCGGCCCGCTGCTGGACCGCATGGAACTGATCAGCGTGGACGGCTACACCGAGGCCGACAAGGTCGCCATCGCCCGCGACTTCCTGATCCCGCGGCAGCTGGAGCGCAATGCGCTGACCGCCGAGGAGGTCTCGATCACGGACGAGGCGCTGCGTGAGGTCGCGGCGAACTACACCCGGGAAGCCGGTGTGCGGCAGATGGAGCGGCTGATCGCCAAGGCGCTGCGCAAGGCCGCGACCAAGCTGTCCGAATCGGCCGACATCTCCGACTCCGAAAGCGTCATCGTCAAGGGCGAATTCGTGCCGGAGGGCAGCACCGAGAGCCTCGGCTACGACAAGGAACTGGGCTACGACACCGAATCCGCCTCGGCCACCGGGAAACTGGTGATCGGACTGGACGACCTGAAGGAGTACCTGGGCCGCCCGCGCTTCACCCCCGACGGTGTGGAACGCACCGCGGTCCCCGGTGTCGCGACAGGTCTGGCCGTGACCGGCGCGGGCGGCGATGTCCTCTACATCGAGGCCAATGCCGCCGAGGGCGACCGCTCGCTGACCTTGACCGGCCAGCTGGGCGACGTCATGAAGGAGTCCGCACAGATCGCCCTGACCTACGTCCGCTCCCACCTGGAGGAGATCGGCATCGAGCCGAAGGTGCTGGATCGCAATATCCACATCCACTTCCCGGCGGGCGCGGTCCCGAAGGACGGACCGTCCGCGGGCGTCACCATGGTCACCGCCCTGGTGTCGCTGGCCCTGGGCCGCCAGGTCCGCGCGGATGTCGGCATGACCGGCGAGGTCACGCTGAACGGACGGGTGCTGCCGATCGGCGGCGTGAAGCAGAAGCTGCTCGCCGCCCAGCGCGCCGGCCTGAAGACCGTGTTCATCCCGGCCCGCAACGAGCCGGATCTGGACGAGGTCCCGGCCGAGGTGCTGGCCGCCCTGGATGTCCGTCCCGTCGCCGACGTGGCGGAGATCCTGGCCTACGCCATCGAGCCGGTCACCGAACCGGCCTACGACGGTCGGCAGCTGAGCGCTACCGCCTGACGGCCGAATGATCGAGAGCCGTGCGTCTTCCGTGAAGACGCACGGCTCTCGGCATATTCAGGTCGTACAGTCGGAGTGACTTCCGATGGAGGGCGGACATATGCAGCCGAACGATCCGGCACAGCCCGGCCAACTCGATCAGGTCGCGGGCGAGCGCCTCTCGCACGCGAATCGCATCTTCACTTCCGACCTTTCGGTCAATGAATTCGCCCTGCTACACGGCGCGGGCTTCGACCCGATCGATCTGGTGATGGGCGTGTCCGTCTATCACGTCGGCTTCCAGTTCACCGGTATGCGCCAGCAGCAAGAACTTCCGGTGCTGACCGAGGCCACCTATCGGGCGCGCTGGAATGCCATGTCCCGCATGCAGGCCGAGGCCGACGCGCTCAAGGCCGACGGGGTGGTGGGCGTCCGCCTGGAATGGCGGCAGCACGGCGAATCCATGGAGCATCTGGAGTTCATCGCGGTCGGCACCGCGGTCCGGTACGCGAAATCGCCTGGTAGCTACCGGCGTCCGAACGGTCAGGCCTTCACCAGTCACCTCTCCGGTCAGGACCTGGTGACGCTCATGCGCACCGGTTACGCGCCCGTCGCGTTCGTCATGGGCAATTGCGTCTTCCACGTGGCCGTCCAGGGCTTCCGCCAGATGCTCAGCCAGATGGGCCGCAATATGGAGATGCCGCAGTGGACGCAGGGCAACTACCAGGCCCGCGAGCTGGCCATGTCCCGCATGCAGGCGGAGGCGGAACGCGATGGTGCGACCGGTGTCACCGGCGTGAGCGTCGATATCTCCAACTACGCCTGGGGATATCACACGGTCGAGTTCTACGCCTCCGGCACCGCCATCCGCCGCATCGGCGAGGGCGACCCGATCACGCCGACGTTCACCCTCGGGATGGATTCGTGAGCGACTTCGATATCGACACCGCCACCCGCGCCATCAACGCGGCCCTCGGCGGCCCGGGCGGCCCGGGTCTGGTCTTCAATGTCTTCGCCGGCGTCCCCGGAGTTACCCGGACCCCGCCGCGGAAATCGCTGTTCCGCTCCGAGCCGGAGCGGGTCCAGATCGGTTCCTGGCGTTACGAGCTCACCCGGGACGACCGCATCAAGGCCGACCACATCGTCGGCGGAATAGTGCTGGCCGAGGAGGTACTCCCGGCCGCCGGGATCGCTCCGCACCTGGCCCGGGCGCTGGCCGAGGTCGCCACTTCGTACGGTGCGCCCGCGCTGCCGCACCTGTCGGCCGCGTTGGAGGTGCTGGCCGAGGCGGGCTGAAGCGGCAATCAGCCAGTAACCGTTGATGTTTCACATGAAACCCCGCGTTGAATCGGCAAGCGAAAGCCACACGGTCCGTTCGGATCTCATAGGGTGCTGTGGTGATCACCGTCGCCAGCTGGAATGTCCTGCACCGTGTGCACGCCGATAACTGGGTCAGCGATATCGCGGCCCGCTGGCCGGAGGAAGCCGCGCGCATCGCGGCCGTGACCGCGACGGTCGTGGCCCGCACCGAGCAGGTCATCGCGCTCATGGAGGTCAGTGGCGACCAGCTGGCAAGCCTTCGGAAGGCACTGCCCGGCAGGGAATTCCACGTCCTCGACTATCCGCGGGTGCCGCGTCCCCGCCGCCTGCCCAACGTCCTGGACGACCGGGGTGAGCACCTCGTGCTCATCGTCGACGGCACCGCACGGGAGGTCGCCGCCGAATCGTTCCTCTTCGACCCCGGCAAGGGCGCGCTGGCCATCGAGCTCGACGGCCTGCTGATCGTCGCCACCCATGTGACCGGTGACGAGCGCCGTGCCGAACAGCTCGAACGGCTGCGCCTGCTCACCGCCTCCGGTCCGGCAATCCTGCTGGGCGACTTCAATATCGACCGCGACACCCTGGCCGCGGCCCTGGGGCCGGAATACGCGGTAGCCGAATTCCCGCCGGACTCGATTCCGACCCGGCCCCGGGACTCCGGCTCGAAATCCCAGTTCATCGACCATGTGGTCGGGCGTGGAATCCCGGTGCGCGACCTGGTCGTCGAGGATGTGGCCGGGGCCTCCGACCACAATCTCGTCCGCGCCGTCGTCGGCTAGAATTCCCCCGCCACGCCGAGCACCGTTCGGCCGGAATGGGTTCCGTCCAGGATGGAGTGCAGCACGGCCTCGGCCTCGGTGACCGGTGCGTAGTTCTCCAGCAGCGAGAGATGCTGGGGCTTCAGGTCCTTGGCCAGCCGGGCCCACAGGTCGCGCCGCTGCGCGATCGGGAAGTGGGCGGAGTCGATGCCGAGCAGCGACACGCCGCGCAGGATGAACGGCATGACCGTGGTGGGCACATCGGAGCCGCCGGTCAGGCCCGAAACCGCCACCGCGCCACCGTATTTGATGGAGCTCAGCACGTGGGCCAGGGAGGTGCCGCCGACGCTGTCCACCGCGGCGGCCCACTGCGCCTTGCCGAGCGCGCGCAGCTTCTCGCCCTCGCCGGGCAACCGGCCGATCACCGAACTCGCGCCGAGCGTCGAAAGCAGTTCGTTCGCACCGAGTTTGCCGGTGGACGCGATCACCTCGAAACCGAGCCCGGCCAGAATATCGATGGCCACGCTGCCGACACCGCCGGTCGCGCCGGTGACCAGGACCGGACCGGAATCGGGGGTGAGCCCACGGTCCAGCAGCGCCTGCACGCTCATGGCGGCGGTGTAGCCCGCGGTGCCGATGGCCGCGGCCTCGCGCGTGGTCAGCCCGTCCAGCTTCACCACCCAGCCGGCGGGGACGCGCGCGTATTCGGCGAACCCGCCGTGGTGCGCCACGCCGATGTCGTATCCGTGCGCGACGACCAGGTCGCCGGGCGCGAATTCCGGATCGGTGGAGGCGAATACCTCGCCGGTGAGGTCGATGCCGGGGATGAGGGGGTACTGGCGCACCACGCCGCCGCGCGGGGTGATGGCCAGTCCGTCCTTGTAGTTGGCGCTCGAGTACTGCACCTTGATCGTCACTTCACCCGGCATGAGGAAGTCGTCGCCGACCTCCTCGCGGATGAGGGAGATCCCGTCCGTCGTTTCGTGTGCCACCATCGCCTGGAACTCCATGCCCTGAGCATAGGTCTCCCGGCGCTGGTCAACTCGGTGAAAGCGGCCGAGCTCAGGCGAATTTCGGGGCGCGCTTCCCGGTGAAGGCGGCAATGCCCTCCTGGCCGTCGGCGGATTCGGCGCAGCGGGTGATGAACGCGGCCTCGGTATTGAGCTGCTCCTCGAGGGTGTGCTGGGACGAGACCAGCAGCAGCTTCTTCACATTCGCGTTGGAGCCCTTGGGCCCGGTGGCGAACTCCTGCGCGAGCGCCTCGACGGCGTCGGCCAGTTCCACATCCCGCACCACCCGGTGCAGCAGTCCCCACTCCAGGGCCTCGGCCGCGGACAGGGTGCGGTTGGTGAGCATGAGCTCCTGCGTCTTGCGCAGGCCGATCAGGCGCGGCAGGTAGTAGGACGCGCCGCCGTCGGGGCTCAGGCCGACCTTGGTGTAGGCCATGGTGAAGGAGGCGGATTCGGCGGCGACCACCAGGTCACCGGCCACCGCGAGGCTCATGCCCGCGCCCGCCGCGGTGCCGTTCACACCCACGATGAGCAGCGCGTCCATCCGGGCCAGCGCCGAGACCGCGCGGTGCAGGGTGGCCGCCAGCTGCTCGATGAACTCGCCGGTGTCGGGGCTGGCCGCCATGGCCCGCACATCGCCGCCCGCGGAGAAGAACCGTCCGGCGCCGGTCAGCACCACGACCTTGATGGCCGGATCCTCCGAGCAGTAGGAGGCGGCGCGCTCGAGCTCGTCCGCGAGGGCCTGATCGATGCCATTGGCGGCGTTCGGCCGGTTCAGCGTGATGCGGGCGATCGGGCCGTCGTGCTCGAACAGAATGTTCTCGTAGTCGCTCATCGAGAGGATGCCTTCCGTCGGTGAAACCTCATCACAGCATGGCGTACTCGACCCGTACCCCGAGCAACCGGATGGGCCGATCCAGCTCGAAGGAATGCAGAACCTCGAGTGCCGTCTGCACGATCTCATCCACATCGGTCGTGGGCGCGGGCAGTTTCCGCTGTTTGCTCCGGGTGAAGAAGGTCTTGGTCCGCACCGTGACACTGACCCGCCCGATGCCCCGGCCCTCGGCCACGGTCTCCTCGGCGACCTGGGTGGCCAGCCGAATCACCGCGGCATCGAACTCCGCGCGCTCGGTGAGGTCCTGTGGGAAAGTCTCGGATCGGCTGTGTCCCACCGGTTCTCGCGGCTCCGAAATATCCGTGTCGCCCGCGCCGTGCCCGAGCACCCACAGATACGGCCCGGTATTCGGCCCGAACTCCTCCGCCAGCGCCTTCCGATCGGCCGCGGCCAGATCCGCGACGGTTTCGATTCCCAAGCCGCTCAAGCGCTTCGCGATCCGCGCGCCGATGCCCCACAGCGCGCTGGTCGGCCGATGCGCCATCAGCTCGACCCAGTTCTCGGCGGTGAGCCGGAAGATTCCGGTCCCGGCGTCCTGCTCGGGCGGCGCCTCCGCGGATTTGCCCACCGCCTTGGCGAACCCGGTGGCCAGCTTGGCCCGGGTCTTGTTGTCCCCGATGCCGACCGCGCAGGTCAGGTCCAATTCCTCGATGGCCGTGCGGATCTCGCGCGCCAACTCCTCGGGATCGTCGGTATCGACCGCCAGGAACGCTTCGTCGAAACCGAGCACCTCTGCCCGCCCGGAAAAGGTGCGCAGCAGCGCCATGATCTCCTCGGACGCCTCGGCATAGAACGCCAGATCCTGCGGCAGGAACACGCCCTCCGGGCAGATTCGCGCGGCCGTGCGCAGCGGCATGCCCGCCCGCACGCCGAAGCCCCGCGCCGGATACGACGCGCAGGACACCACCTTGCGGGGTTCGGCCGGATCGCCGTTGCCGCCGACGATGACCGGCTGTCCGCGCAGCTCAGGATGCCGCCGGAATTCGACCGCGGCCTGGAATTGGTCGAGGTCGACGTGCAGCAGCCAGCGCGTCACCCCTCCGTCATACCGCATGGTCTCCGGAAATGCCCGGATCTGGGGAACGGTCGGGGGGAATAGCCCTCGGCTATCGGGAGAGCCGCAGCCAGCGCAGCGGCGAGCGATAGGCGTAGCGCGCCTTCACCACACCGGTGTCCACCGTGCCGGTGACCCGGATGAGCGGAGCGCCCGGAAACCGCGGCAGCTTCACCCGGTTCGCGACCGTGCCCTCACCGGGCGTCACCCCGTCCATATCGACCCGCCAGCCGCGCGGCACGATCAGCACGATCGCCCCCGCGCCCGCGGTGACCTGAATGTCGATCTCACGCCGGGAGCACCGGGCGCGGGTGAAGTCGACGACCAGCTTGCCCGAAACACAGTCGGCCACCAGTTTTTTCGGGACCGTCCAGTCCTCGTCGGTGCGCCGGGTCCCACCCGTCACCCGTATCTCCATGGGCGGCGCTTCCGCGGCGGGCTGATATCGCCGCGCGCCGAACATGCGCTCGATATCGTCGACACGGGTCGCGGGCGTCTGCCGCTGCACCTTGGTACGGGTCACCGAAACTCCTCCCCCGGCATGTGAAACGATCATGTGGGTGATGCCATGGGAGCTCGAATTATGCCGTACGGCAGGGCATTTCGGGTGGTCAGGGCGGCCTCGGGGGCCACAACACGGTGTCGGTTCGGGCACGGTCGGATCACGGCCGTGCCGAACCATGCGAAGTCGCTATCGGCGGCCCAGGAAAACCGTGGTCGCGCCCAGAATGTAAATGTCGTCGCGCGCACCGACATACGTCTCGGAATCGGCGTCGAGCAGTGCCGCCAGGGTGGCCCGATCCTCCTCCCCGAGGCCGTCGCCGACCCGCTCGTTCAATCCGGTCAGCCACGCGACCACGCTGGCCCGCACGGCCGGCGCCGGGGGCGCGGGGTGATCGGTGAGCACGCTGAAGGAGGTCACCGCCTCCAGCCCCGCGCGGCTGAGCGCGACATTCCAGCCGTAGGGCATCGGCGTGGAACCGGTGATCTCGGCGCGCATCCGGGCGAAGCCCGCGTCGCGCAGGCCCAGCAGCCGATCCTGCAGGCCGGGCGCGCCGACGCCGAGATCCCAAGGCAGACAACGCACCGGCAGGCCGCCCTCGGCCAGGGCCAGCCAGCCGCCCGGGCGCAGCAGCCCGGCCAGGCGGGTACTACCCGCCTGCTGATCGGGCAGGTGATGCACCGAGCGCGAGGCCCACACCAGATCCGCGGCGGGGAGGTCGGCTCCGAAGTCCGGCGCGGCGGCATCGGCCAGCACGGTCTCCACCCGGACCCGGTCGTCGCCCGCCGTCGCGACCTTCACGGCCTGCTGGGCCACCTCGAGCAATTCCGGCACGGCATCCACGATGACCAGGCGGCCGCCGCCGCGCGCCAGCAGTTCGTGTGCGAAGGCCACACTCTGGCCGCCCGCCCCGGCTCCGATATCGAGCACGGTCGGCTCGGTCCGGGCGGGAATCAGCCCGATCAATCGGCGCGCGATCTCGGCGCTGGCCTCGGCCGACATGGCGTCGTCCCGCTGCAGATCCGGGATCATGGTCGCCCAGTCGATCTTGTCGTGCGTGTGCCCGTGTCCGTGACCGTGGGAATGCTGATGCCCGTGCGTGTCTGCCTGTCCGTGTGAATGAGAGCCCATGCTCCCGACGCTAACCGCCCACCCGTCGGGAGCCCCACTCCTTTTGCCGATCCGGCAAGCCGCCGGTCCGTTCAGGCGGCGGCCGGTGCGCTCGCGTCGGCGAACTGGGTGCGGTACAGCTCGGTGTAGCGGCCCTCGGCGGCGAGCAACTCGGTGTGCGTGCCGCGCTCCACGATCCGGCCGTGCTCGAGCACCAGGATCTGATCGGCATTGCGAATGGTGGACAGCCGGTGCGCGATGACCAGCGCGGTGCGACCCTCGAGCGCCTCGGACAGAGCCTCCTGCACCGCCGCCTCCGAGGTGGAGTCCAGCGAGGCGGTGGCCTCGTCCAGAATCACCACGCGCGGCTGCTTGAGCAGCAGGCGGGCGATGGTGAGCCGCTGGCGTTCGCCGCCGGAGAGCCGGTAGCCGCGCTCGCCGACCACGGTGTCCAGTCCGTCGGGCAGGGATTCGATGAGATCGCGCAACCGGGCGCGCCCCAGCGCATCCCAGAGCTCCGCCTCGGTGGCCTCGGGCCGGGCCAGCAGCAGATTGGCGCGAATGCTGTCGTGGAACAGGTGCCCGTCCTGGGTGACCAGGCCGACGGTGTCCTGAATCGACTGGCCCCGCAGTTCGCGCACATCCCGGCCGCCCAGCAGCACCGCGCCGGAGTCCACATCGTAGAGCCGCGAAACCAGTTGCGCGATGGTGGATTTGCCGGCGCCGGAGGACCCGACCAGCGCCACCATCTGCCCCGGCTCGGCGCGGAAGGAGATGCCGTGCAGCACTTCCTCACCGCCGCGGGTGTCCAGCGTGGCGACATCCTCGAGCGAGGCCAGCGACACCTTGTCCGCGGACGGGTAGCCGAAACTCACATCGTCGAACTCCACCGCGACCGGTCCCTCGGGCACCGGCACGGCCAGCGGCGAATCCTGGATGAGCGGCTTCAGATCCAGGATCTCGAAGACCCGCTCGAAGCTCACCAGCGCCGACATCACGTCGACCCGGGCGCTGGCCAGCGCGGTGAGCGGCGTGTACAGCCGGGTCAGCAGCAGCGAAAGCGCCACCACCGCACCGGGTTCCAGCGAGCCCTTCAGGGCGAGGTAGCCGCCGAGCCCGTAGACCAGGGCCAGCGCCAGCGCCGACACCAGGGTGAGCGCGGTGACGAACACCGTCTGCAGCATGGCGGAGCGGACACCGATGTCGCGCACCCGCCCGGCGCGCAGCCCGAACTCCGCGGACTCCTGCCGCGGCCGCCCGAACAGCTTGACCAGCGTCGCGCCCGGCGCGGAGAACCGCTCGGTCATCTGGGTGCTCATGGCCGCGTTGAGCCCGGCCGCCTCGCGGGAGATCCCGGCCAGCCGCTCACCCATGCGCCGCGCGGGCAGCACGAACACCGGGAGCAGGACCAGCGCGAGCAGGGTGATCTGCCAGGACAGGCTGAGCATCACCGCGAGGGTGAGCGCCAGCGTCACCACATTGGTGACCACGCCGGACAGGGTGGTGCTGAACGCCCGCTGCGCCCCGATGACGTCATTGTTCAACCGGCTCACCAGTGCGCCGGTCCGGGTGCGCGTGAAGAAGGCGATGGGCATCTTCTGGACGTGGTCGAACACCGCGGTGCGCAGATCGAAGATGAGCCCCTCCCCGATGCGCGCCGACAGCAGGCGGATGACCAGCCCGAGCCCGGCGTCCAGCACCGCCACCGCCGCGATGATGACCGCCAGCGTGATCACCGTGCGCGGTGCGCCGTGCCCGACGATGGCGTCCACCACCCGCCCGGCCAGCACCGGCGTGGCCACCGCCAGCAGCGCCGAGACGATGGAGAACACCAGGAACGCCACCAGCCGCCGATGGTGCGGGCGCGCGAAGGCCAGAATCCGGCGCGCCGTCGCCAACCGCAGCGGCCGCTGCTCGGTGGGCGCGTTCATCTGCCGGTACAGCTGGCTCCACGCCACGGATTCGATACTCATCCCCGCTCCTCACGTCCGGGTTCCATCGAACCCCACGGCACCGACACTAAGACCTCAACAATGGTTGAGATCAAGGGCTTCCGCGCAGGTCGCCCGTTCGCGCTGGGCGAAATACCGGGACCCGGCGGGGCCGCGCATAGGGTTGGATGCGTGAGCCAGGCGTGGGAGCGAGCGTTGCGCGGTGCGATCACCGGTGAGGTCGACACCGATCCCCGGCGGCGCGCCGAGTACTCCTCGGATGCCTCGAACTATCGGGTGCTACCGCGCGGCGTGGTCTTCCCGCGGGACGCCATGGACGTACAGGCCACCCTGGATGTGGCTCGCGCAGAGGGATTGTCGGTGACTGCGCGTGGGGCCGGAACCTCGGTGGCGGGCAATGCCATCGGACCGGGCCTGGTGCTGGATTTCAGCCGCCACATGAACACCGTCCTCGAACTCGATCCCGAGCGTCGGATCGCCCGGGTGCAGCCCGGCGTCGTGCTGGCCGCGCTGCAGCGGCAGGTGGGCGCGCACGGATTGCGCTTCGGCCCCGATCCGTCCACGCAGAACCGCTGCACGCTCGGCGGGATGATCGGCAACAATGCCTGCGGCCCGCGCGCGGTGGCCTGGGGTCGCACCTCGGATACCGTGCGGGAGTTGCGGATTCTCGACGGACTGAGCCTCGAACGGACCCTGCGCGACGACCTGTCCGTCATCGCGGGCCTGACCGAGTTCACCCGGTCGAACCTGGCGCTCATCCGCACCGAACTGGGCCGCTTCGAACGGCAGGCGTCCGGATACGCCCTGGAACATCTACTGCCGGAACGCGGTTCGTCGATCGCCAAGGCGTTCGTCGGCACCGAGGGCACCTGCGGGCTGCTGCTGGAGGCCACCGTCGATCTGGTTCCGATACCCGCCGCGACGGTGCTCGTGGTGCTCGGCTATCCGGACATGCCCACGGCCGCCGACGATATCGCCGCCATCATGGCCGTGCGGCCGATCGCGGTGGAGGGCATGGACGCCCGGCTGGTCGATGTGGTGCGCACGCATCGCGGCGGTGCGGTCCCCGAACTGCCGCGCGGCGGTGGCTGGCTCCTGATCGAAATCGAGGGCGACACCATCGAACACGCCCGCGACAGGGCGGAGCTGCTCCGTACGAGCGCGCACGCCCTGGACTCCCGGGTGGTCACCGACAGGGCGGAAGCCCAGGCGCTGTGGGCCATTCGCGCCGACGGTGCGGGCCTGGCGGGCCGCACGCCCGACGGCAACCCCGCCTGGCCCGGCTGGGAGGACGCCGCGGTGCCGCCCGAACGGCTCGGCGACTATCTGCGCGAATTCGACACGCTCAGGCGCGAGCACGGCCTCGACGGCCTGCTCTACGGCCACTTCGGCGACGGCTGTATCCACGTCCGCCTGGATCTGCCGATAGCCGATGCGCCGCAACGCTTCCGGAGTTTCCTGGAGGACGCGGCCCGCCAGGTGGTGAAGTTCGGCGGCTCACTCTCGGGTGAGCACGGCGACGGCCGGGCGCGCTCGGATCTGCTGCGGTTCATGTACTCCGGCGAGGCCCTCGACGCCTTCGCTGGATTCAAGGCCCTGTTCGATCCCGATGCCGTGTTGAATCCCGGTGTGCTGGTGGCACCGCGCCCGATCGACGCCGACCTGCGGCTGGCCGGTCTGCGCCCGCTGCCGACCATCGGCGGCTTCGCCTTCCCGGATGACGGCGACCTGGCCACGGCCGTGCACCGCTGTGTCGGGGTCGGTAAGTGCCGGGCCGATACCCACGCCTCCGGCGGCTTCATGTGCCCGTCCTATCTGGCCACCGCCGACGAGAAGGACAGCACCCGCGGCCGCACCCGGGTGTTGCAGGAAGTCGTTCGGGGAGCACTGGATTGGCGCTCCGATGCCGTCGCCGAATCTCTGGATCTCTGCCTGTCCTGCAAGGCTTGTCATTCCGACTGCCCGGCGGGCGTCGATATGGCGACCTACAAGTCCGAGACGCTGTACCGCCGCTACCGGCGCAGGCCGCGCCCCGTCGACCACTACTCGCTGGGTGGGCTGCCGCGCTGGCTGGGCGCGGCGACGCGGTCCCCGCGATTGGTGAACGCGCTCAGCGCCGTCCGGCCGCTGCGCCGCGTCGGCCTGCGCCTGGCCGGTATGGACGCGCGGCGCGCGGTTCCCGTCTTGGCGGACAAGAGCTTTCGACGTACCTGGACCGGATCGACGACGAGTCGGGACGCCGAATCGACCGTGCTGCTGTGGATCGACACCTTCACCGATGCCTTCGATCCCGAGATCGCCGGTGCCGCCGTCGAATTGATCGAATCCCTCGGCCATCGCGTACGCATTCCCGACACCCGCGTCTGCTGCGGCCTCACCTGGATCAGCACCGGCCAACTGGACGCCGCGCGAAAGCGCCTGCGCGCCACCGTCGACGCCCTCGCCGACCATGCGGTATCCGGTGGTCTGGTCGTCGGCCTGGAACCGTCCTGCACCGCCGCGCTGCGCGACGACCTCCCCCGATTGCTGCCCGACGATCCCCGCGCCGTGGCCGTCGCGGGCGCGGTCCGCACCCTCTCCGAATTCCTGGAGTCCCAGCCCGGCTGGCGGCCCCCCGATCGCACCGGCCACACCGTCCTGGTTCAGCCGCATTGCCATCAGCACGCCGTGCTCGGTTTCGCCGCCGACCGTCGAATTCTGCGCGGCACCGGCGCGGAGGTGATCGAGATCACCGGCTGCTGCGGACTCGCCGGCAATTTCGGCATGCAGCGCGGCCACTACGACGTCTCGGTCGCGGTCGCCGAGAACGGCCTGCTCCCTGCCCTGCGCGCGGCCTCGGACGATTCGATCCTGATCGCCGACGGCTTCTCCTGCCGGACCCAGGCCGCGCAGCTGGCCGGTCGCTCATCCCTGCATCTGGCCCAGTTCCTGACCAATAGAATGGCGCGGTGACTGCAGCGCCGCCCGCCCGGACCGCCCCGGTCGTGAGCGAGCGCACCCGCACCATCAGGTCCGATCGCCCGATCGATCTGGCCGCCACCATCTCTCCCCTGCGCCACGGCTTCGGCGATCCCTGCCACCGCGAGACGCCCGACGGCGCACACTGGCACGCCTCGCGCCTGCCGTCCGGCGAGGTCACCTACCGGCTCCGGCAGGCCGACCGGCACACGGTCGACGCGCGTGCCTGGGGTCCGGGCGCGGAGGAGTTCCTCGAGTGGCTCCCCGCCATGCTGTGCCTGGACGAGGACGTCAGCGATTTCGCGCCCGAGCACCCCAAGGTCGCCGAGGCGCACCGGCGCAATCCCGGCCTGCGCATGCTGCGCACCGGCCTGGTGTGGGAGGCACTGGTCCCTGCCGTGCTGGAGCAGAAGGTGCACACCAAGACCGCCCACGACTCATGGCGGAAGCTGGTGTGGCGCTATGGAACTCCCGCGCCCGGCCCGGCTCCGCAGGGGCTGCGGGTGATGCCGGACGCCGAGACCTGGCGGCACATTCCCTCGTGGGTCTACCACCGCGCCAATGTCGGGCCGCAGCGATCGAAAACCATTGTGCTGGCCTCCCGTATCGCACCGAAGCTGGAGCAGGCGGCGACCCTGAGCCACGCCGACGCCGCGAAACGGCTGCGCACCGTGCCCGGAATCGGCATCTGGACCGCCGCGGAGATCGCCCAGCGCGCCTTCGGCGATTCGGATGCGCTGTCGGTGGGCGACTTTCACCTGGCGTCCATCGTCGGCTGGACCCTGCTGGGCAAGCCGATCGACGACGACGCCATGGTCGAATACCTGGAACCCCTGCGCCCGCACCGCTATCGCGCCGTGCGTCTGCTCGGCCTGGCGGGCTTCGCGCACAAGCCCAAGTTCGGACCCCGCACGCCCTACACCGATCACAGCCGCATCTGAACCTCGATCACCGTTGCGCCACAGCCACGTTCGCCTCTCGCTGCGCGCGGGCCAGTGCGTCGGGCACCGGAATCCGGCCCAGGTACATCTCGTCGAGAATCGGTGTGATGGCCCGCAGCGCCGCCGGGAATCCGGCACCGCCGCCCGCCGCGATCGTCTTGCCCCGCAACACATCGAAGAAGGGCGAAACGTCGACTCCCTGCCGCGCCCAAAAATCGCGGTAGACCTGTTGATCGGCCACCACGGCGGGAATGGTGGCCCCTTCCACGCCGAGATACCGGTTCCCGGCCGCGCTGCCCAGCCAGGCCAGCACCCGCCGCACCGCCTCCGGATGCGCGGATGCCGCATTGCCCGCGACACCGATCGCGTTGTCGGCGCTGACTCGCCCGTCCCGGCCTGCGGGAATCATGGCCAGCCCCCAGCCGAATCCGGCATTCTTCGCGATGGTGGCCAGATTGAAGGTGCCGGACTGGAAGAGCGCCATGCGGCCCTGGAGGAAGGCGTTCTTGGCGAAGTCGCCGCTGGTATTGGTGTCCGCGGCAGAGGGGGACAATCCGTCCGCCACGAGTCCGGCGGTGTAGCCGAAGGCGGCGTGCCCTTGCGGCGAGTCGAAAGCGAACCGCCCGTCCCGCTGCAACTGTCCGCCCGCCGAGCCGAGATAGGGCAGCGAGATGGATTGAAGGTCGTTGGCGGCGTTGTACGGCCAGGCCGAGACCGCAGCCAGCCGCCGCAGCAGCGGCCGGAACGTATCCTGCCCGGCGTCGGGGCTCCACCTGGCCGTGGCGAGCTCGGCGGCATCGACCCCGGCCTTGGTGAGCAGCTCCCGGTTGTAGAAGATCGCGGTGCCCGCATCGACGAATTGCGGTACCGCCCAGAGTGTTCCATTGCGCGTGTACTGCGTGACGGCCCGCTGATCCCAGATCCGCGCTGCTTCCGGCCCCAGGGCCTGCCCGATATCCACGAGGTGCCCGCTGTCGGCGTAATCCTCGTAGAGATTCGTCCAGAACAGGTCGTCGGCGATCCCGCCTGCGACATCGAGGCGCAGCTTCTGCGCGTAGGAAGCCCACGGCACCAGCGTGATTCGCACCTCCACATCGGGATTGGCGCGCTGGAATTCATCCAGCGAGGCCCGGTACGCCGATACGAAGCTCTGATCCCAGATCCGCAGCCGCACCACCGTGCGCCCGCCGCCCTCGGTATCGCGTCCGAGCCACGCCGCGGCGGCCACCAGCAGTACGGCGACCGCGAGAATTCCGAGCACCGCCCGGGTCGAATCCTTCAGCCGCGGCCAGTTCATTTGAGCCCCGTCACCGCGATGGACCGCAGCACTTGCCGCTGGAACACCACGAACAGCACCACCAGCGGCGCGATGGCCAGTGTCGTGGCCGCCATGATCAGCGTCCACTGCGCGTCGTACCGCGTCTGCATATTCGCCGTCGCCACGGTCAGCACCTGCCACTTGGGCCCCGACGCCGCCACCAGCGGCCACATGAAGTTGTTCCACTGTGCGACAACGGTGATGATCGTGAGCGTGGCCAGGATCGGCCGGCTCATCGGCACCACGATGCTCACCAGAATGTCCAGCGTCGTGGCCCCGTCCACCCGCGCCGCATCGATGATCTCTCCCGGAATCGCCCGAAAGTACTGGCGCAGCAGGAAGATCGCGTACGGCGACCCGAACAGGAACGGCAGCACCAGCGCCCAGAAGGTATTGAGCCACCCCAGCTTCGCGAACATCAGATACAGCGGCACCAGCGTGACCGCGGTCGGCACCATCATGGTCCCGAGATAGACCCAGAACAGCACATCCCGACCCGGAAACTCCAGGCGCGCGAACGCGTAGGCGGCCATGATCGACACGATCAGCTGCCCGCAGGTGATGCACACCGTCATCAGCGCCGTCACCGCCACCGCCCGCCCGAGTCCCTGGTCGAGGACGGTTCGGAAGTTGTCCAGTGTCGCGGGATGCGGTGCGGTCAAGGCTGATTCGTTCGCGAGCTGGCGCGGCGTCTCGACCGCGGTCATGGCGCTCAACACCAGCGGCGCGACCGTCACCAGCGCCCCGAGAATCAACAGCGCGTAGGCCGCCCCCGCCCGCACCGCCCGCTCAGTACTCATAACTCGTCCGATCCCGGAAGTACCGGTGCTGCCCCACCGTGATCACGAACATGACCGCGAACACCACCACCGCCATGACCGCCGCCCGCCCCGGATGCGCCGCCTCGAACGCCTCCGAATACAGCCGCATGGCAACCACATCCGTGTGATGGTCCGGTCCGCCCTTGGTCAGCGCGTACACCGCGTCGAAGGTCTGGAACACCGTCAGCACCCCGGTGACCAGCACGAAGAACATGGTCGGCCGCAACAGCGGCAGGATCAGCCACCGCGTCCGCCGCCATCCGGTCGCCCCGTCGAGAGCCCCCGCGTCCAGAATCTCGCCCGGTATGGCCCGTATCCCCGCGACGAAGAACAAAGCTATTTACCCGACGTCCATCCCGATGATCTACACCTCCGGCGCGGCCGGCGCGCCAATCGGCGTGATGCGCAGC